>JANPEU010000103.1:0-10480 GCA_031423175.1 Bacteroidota bacterium | reverse complement strand
TTCTTCAGCCAACTGGATGGAGAGAGAGACTTATGATTTTTTTGGGGTAAATTTTGTTGGTCATCCGAATCTGAAAAGAATTTTGAATGTGGAAGAGATGGATTATTTCCCGATGCGGAAAGAATTTCCGTTGGAAGATCAGTCAAGAGTTGATAAAGATGATGAAATGTTTGGGAGAGGATAAATTTTAAATACAATAAATTAATTCCCTTTTTATGGGATAGGGACATGACAGAACACGAACATATAAGATTACCGGAAGGCTCGATTGAAAAAACAACAACGACCTTAAACCTGGGCCCTACGCATCCGGCTACGCATGGTGTGTTTCAAAATATTTTGGAACTGGATGGTGAACGCATAGTTTCTGCTGAACAAACGGTGGGATATATTCACCGGGCATTTGAAAAAATTGCAGAACGCCGTCCGCTTTATCAAATTACGCCGCTTACCGACCGGTTGAATTATTGTTCTTCGCCGATTAATAATATGGGTTGGCATATTACCTGCGAAAAATTTTTGGGTGTAAAAACACCAAAGCGGGTTGATTACTTACGGGTCATCATTATGGAGTTGGCCAGAATATCAGATCATCTGATTTGTAATTCGATTGTGGGTGTGGATGCGGGTGCTTATACCGGTTTTTTATATGTAATGCAATACCGTGAATTGATTTATGAAATTTATGAGGAGGTATGTGGATCCCGCCTTACAACAAATATTGGTCGCATTGGTGGTTTTGAAAGAAACTTCAATGATATTGCTTTTCAAAAATTAGATAAGTTTTTAATAGAATATCCAAGAGTGCTGAAAGAATTTGAAAATCTTTTTATGCGCAACCGGATTTTTATGGATCGTACCCAAAACACCGGAGCTATTAGTGCCGAACGTGCATTGAACTATGGATTTACCGGGCCAAATCTTCGTGCTACAGGTGTTGACTATGATGTCCGGGTGCATAATCCCTACAGCAGTTATGAAGATTTTGATTTTGTAGTACCGGTTGGAACAACAGGTGACAACTATGATAAATGGTTGGTGCGTAGTCAGGAAATGTGGCAAAGTTTAAGCATCATCGAACAGGCATTTAGAAAAGTAAAAGATATGAGTGGCGCAGAATCAGAAATTTTTCATGCCGATGTGCCGGAATATTATTTGCCAGAGAAAAAAGATGTGTACACAAAGATGGAAGCACTTATCTATCATTTTAAAATAATAATGGGTGAAACAAAAATTCCGGTGGGTGAAGTATATAATAGCATTGAAGGAGCTAATGGGGAACTGGGCTTTTATTTAATTAGTGATGGGGGTCGTACACCGTATCGGTTACATTTTCGCCGGCCCTGTTTTATTTATTACCAGGCTTTTGAAGAGCTGACGAAAGGAAGTATGATGAGTGATGCGATTATAACAATGAGTTCACTTAATTTAATAGCAGGAGAAATGGATGCTTAATGGAAAAGAAAAGAAAAATAGAAATGGTTGTAAAGAAAGTTTCTTTTGCAGAAGCAGAAGAACTTGATATTGAATATTATGCTTCTCTTGATTGGAAAGAAAGCATATCGAATGCGGAAGAGCTAAGAAAAATGGTTTGGAAAAAGGAATATAAAAATGGCGTAGAAAAAGTATTTCTAATTGCAAAATTAAAAGATGACCGTGATGAATTTGAATGAAAATTTTGTTGATTTTATTAAACTTCTAAACGAATACAATGTAAAATATGTTCTGATTGGTGGTTGGGCAGTTGTTATTCATGGATATACAAGAAATACAGGGGATATGGATTTTTTTGTAGATACAAGTGAAGAAAATGCAGAAAAAATAATATCAGTAATTAAAGATTTTTTGGGTTCAACAATTGGTTTTACGAAGCAGGATTTTATGAAAGTGGATAATATAATTATGATGGGAAGACCCCCATTTAGAATAGATGTCTTGACGGGCATTTCAGGAGTAAGCTTTCAAGAGGCATATAATTCGAGCAAGGTTTATGAAGATGAAGGATTGGCGATAAGATGTATTCATATAAACGAATTGATAAAAAACAAAAAAGCAAGTGGCCGTACAAAAGATTTAGGTGATGCTGAAATGCTGGAAAAAATCGTAAAGAAAAGAAATAAGAAATAATAAAATGCTTGTACAATTTTCAAGTGATAAATTAATAGAAGTTCAACGGATAATTAATTTTTATCCGGAAGGCAAACAAAAAAGTGCTGTGATACCCGTATTGCATTTAGCTCAACAAGAATTTGGCGGCTGGCTGAGTGCAGAAACAATGGATTATGTTTCTTCTTTATTAAAGTTGCAACCCATCGAAGTATATGAAGTGGCTACTTTTTACAGTATGTATAATTTGAAACCGGTTGGTAAATATTTATTTGAAGTATGCCATACAGGCCCCTGCATGATTAATGGCAGCGATGATATTATAAAATACATCTATGATAAATTGGGAATAAAACCTGGCGAAACAACTACAGATGGATTGTTTACATTGAAAACTGTTGAATGCCTGGGTGCTTGTGGTTATGCTCCGATGATGCAAATGGGAAAAAATTACCGGGAGCATTTGACAAAAGAAAAAGTGGACGTAATAATAAATGAATGCAGGAAAAAAGCGGCTGTAAATAATTAATATGCGCATATTGTTTACGATAGCATTGTTTTTTACAAGTATAATTGTAACTGCACAGGTTGACAGTACAGGTTTGAAAGCAGCGATGGAGCAATTGGATAAAGCTTTGCTGGGAAAGAATGAAGTAGTTTTAAAACAGGTGCTTCACAAAGATGTTAACTATGGACATTCCAATGGATGGATTCAAACAAAGAATGATGTGCTGAATGATTTTAAATCTGGTAAACTCGTTTATAATAAAATTGAGAATAACAGTGCGGGTGTTATTAATATAACTCAAAAATGGGCAACGGTGAAGACGAACACCAATGCCGAGGGTACAGTAAACGGAACCGCATTTAAAATGACGCTGCATATTATGCAGGTTTGGATAAATACAAAGAAAGGATGGCAATTGTTCGCAAGACAGAGTGCTAAACAGGGTTGAATAACTAATCAATAGAAGCTAAAGGCTCAACGATGGGAAGAAAATTATTATTAGACAAAGCACACATTGAAAACATCAGGCTTTATGATGTGTACCGCCGCGAAGGTGGTTACCGTAGTGTAGAGAAAGCATTGAAGACAATGGATCCGGCCTCTGTAACAGAAGAAGTAAAGAAGAGTGGTTTGCGTGGCCGCGGCGGAGCCGGTTTTCCTACAGGTATGAAATGGAGTTTTTTGGCAAAGCCTGAAGGGGTGCCACGTTATTTAGTAGTAAATGCTGATGAGTCAGAGCCCGGAACTTTCAAAGACCGGTATTTGATGGAGTTTCTACCGCATTTATTAATTGAAGGAATGATTGTTTCATGTTATGCATTAGGTAGCAACCGTGCATACATATATATACGTGGCGAGTATGCATGGATCGTTGATATTTTAGAACAGGCTATTACCGAAGCAAAAAATAATGGATGGCTTGGTAAAAATATTCTGGGCAGCGGTTTTGATTGTGAAATTTATATACAACGGGGTGCTGGTGCTTATATCTGCGGAGAAGAAACTGCATTACTGGAATCATTGGAAGGAAAAAGAGGTAATCCAAGAATCAAACCTCCGTTTCCTGCGGTAAAAGGATTATGGGATTGCCCTACTGTAGTAAATAATGTAGAAACAATTGCAGCTGTAGTACCCATTATAAATGAAGGTGGTGATGAATATGCAAAAATTGGAATCGGAAAAAGTACAGGCACTAAATTGATTTCTGCTTGTGGTAATATTAAAAATCAGGGTGTATATGAAATTGACATGAAAATCAGTGTAGAAGAATTTATTTACAGCGATGAATATTGTGGTGGTATTGCAAATAGTAGAAAATTGAAAGCATGTATTCCCGGTGGTTCTTCCGTTCCTATTTTACCAGCAAATCTTTTATTGAAAACAGCAAAAGGTGAAACTAGAATGATGACTTATGAAAGTCTTGCAGATGGAGGTTTTGCTACAGGCAGTATGATGGGTAGTGGTGGTTTTATTGTTTTAGATGATAACCAGTGTGTGGTTAAGCATACCTATACTTTAGCTAGATTTTACCGTCATGAAAGTTGCGGTCAATGTTCACCATGCCGTGAAGGAACGGGCTGGATGGAAAAAATATTATTGAATATTGAGAATGGAAAAGGGAAGATGAGTGATATTGATTTGCTTTGGGATATACAACGGAAAATTGAGGGCAATACAATTTGTCCTTTAGGTGATGCAGCCGCATGGCCCGTGGCAGCAGCTATCCGGCATTTCAGGGATGAGTTTGAATGGCATGTTGAAAATCCAGAAGAGTGTTTGAGAAAAAATTACGGGTTAGCAAATTATGCGAAACCTTTAGCAGCAGCTGTTTAAGGTTTCCCGCAGCGAACGCAAAGAAACAGAGTACGCAGCGATGAAGAAAACATATGACTGAAAACGATATAGCAACATTGGCATTAGACATTTGTTTTAAAATTCATAAGCAGTATGGACCGGGATTATTTGAGAGTGTTTATGAAGAAGTTTTTTGTCATGAATGGGCTAAGACTGGAATTCCTTTCAAAAGACAACAAGGAGTTTCATTGATTCATGAAGAGATAAAAATGGATATTGGTTTGAGAGCTGATGTGATTTTGGATGATAAGGTAATTTTGGAATTTAAAAGCGTTGAAGGTTTTAGTGAATTACATTTTAAACAAGTTCTTACTTATGTAAAATTGACAAATTTGAAGTTAGGATTACTTGTCAACTTCAACGTAGTGTTATTAAAAGATGGGATAAAAAGAATTGCAAATAAATTGTAAACCCTCCGCGTCTGCCGCACCTTGGCGTTCGCTGCGGGAAACAAGAAGTTGGAAGAAAATAAATGATTAAAAATTTTAAAATAATATTCCTCTTGTTTTATACAACTGCTTCATTTGCTCAAAGCAGTCGGGTATATAACGATAAAAAAAAGGGACAGCTTTCCATTTCCTGGGGATGGAACAGGGATGCTTATACAAAAAGCAATATCAGTTTTAAAGGAGCCGATTATGATTTTAAATTGTATAAAGTGGTGGCGCATGACAGACAATCGCCGTTTAGTTTTCATGATTATCTTACATTCAGCAGGCTCACTATTCCGCAAACAAATCTCCGCATCAGTTATTTTATAAAAGATAACCTGGCTGTTTCATTTGGTGATGATCATATGAAATATGTAATGGACAATGGACAAACAGTTCGGATGGAAGGAACAATTTCCCGTACAGGAAATTATAAAGGCATTTATGACGGTGATAAAACGATTACTGAAGATTTTCTCACATTTGAACATACGGATGGCTTGAATTATTTAAATTTTGAATTAGAAAAATATTTCACCTGGTATCATTCCAAATCAAGCCGGTTAATTATTTCCGGATTGATTGGAGGCGGAACAGGAGTTTTATTTCCAAAATCAAATGTTAAGCTGCTGGATTATGAACGTAACGACCGGTTTCATGTTTCAGGTTTTGGTATATCGGCAAAAGCAGGATTGCAGGCAACATTTTTAAAACATATTATTATAAAATTTGAAAACAAATACGGCTATATCAATATGCCCAATATTATTCTGCATAAAAAAGGAATTGAAGGAAGAGCAAAGCAGTCATTTATATTTGCAGAATTGTATGGAACAATTGGAGCAAACTTTTCTTTGCGCAGAAAAAAACAAAAATAAAATTTGATATTAACAGCATAAGAAATTAAAATGCCTGAAGCACCGAAATTATTTAAAGTTACTATTGATAATATCTCCATCGAAGTGGAGCCGGGAACGACTGTACTGAATGCTGCACGAAAAATTGGTGGTGATGTAACACCACCTGCCATGTGTTATTATAGCAAACTGCAGGGCAGCGGTGGTAAATGCCGTACTTGTTTGGTGGAAGTAGAATCAGGTTCCACTGCCGACCCTCGACCTATGCCTAAATTGGTTGCAAGCTGCCGCACCAATGTAATGGATGGTATGGTTGTAAAAAATATTACAAGTGAAAGAGTATTGGATGCAAGAGCAGGAGTGGTGGAGTTTTTATTAATCAATCATCCACTCGATTGCCCGATATGCGATCAGGCAGGCGAATGTCATTTGCAGGATCTGGGATATGAGCATGGCAAAGAAGGAACCCGTTATGAATTTAAAAGAAGAACTTTTGATAAAGAAGATATTGGTCCGTATATACAATTGCACATGACACGTTGTATTCTTTGCTATCGGTGTACTTATATCGCTGATCAAATTACAAATAGCAGGGTGCATGGAATTTTAGATCGGGGCGACCATTCAGAAATTTCCACTTATATCTCCAAAGCAATTGATAACGACTTTAGCGGTAATATGATTGATGTTTGTCCTGTTGGCGCATTAACCGATAAAACATTTCGATTTAAAAACCGGGTATGGTTTACCAAACCGGTAGATGCACATCGTGATTGCCCAACCTGTTGTGGGAAAGTAACCTTGTGGCAGCGTGGAGATGAAGTATTGCGGGTAACTGCAAGAAAAGATGAATGGGGCGAGGTGCAGAGTTATGATAATAAACCAGGATGGATATGCAACACCTGCCGTTTTGATAAAAAGAAAACAAATGATTGGATAATAGATGGAGTAACAAATATTAACCGTCACTCGGTTATTTCGCAAGGGCATTATATCGGTTTAACAAAACCAGATGAAACAATTGCAAAAGTTATGGGGGGCAAAGAACCAAAATTATTGATGGACATTCATACGATCAGCGATGTGAATTTGGTGGAACTGAGTGAAGTGGAAGGAGCAGCAACGAGTAAAACATTTGAAACGAAAAAATAGAATTTTATAAAATGGCTTTATTGAGCTTAGATATTTTTTTAATTCTTGAAAAGGCAATCCTTGTTTTTGCAATTGTGGGATTATCATTTTTCATAGCGATGTACACCACCTGGGCCGAAAGAAAAGTGGCAGCATGGATGCAGGACAGACGTGGCCCGAACCGAGCAGGCTGGGCGGGATTATTTCAACCCCTGGCTGACGGTGGTAAATTATTTTTCAAAGAAGAAATAATACCACTTGCTTCTAATAAAGCACTCTTTCTTTTGGGGCCTATGTTGGCAATGGTAACTGCATTGGTAACAAGCACCGTTATTCCGTGGGCAGGCAACATTCATATTTTTGGCAGAGATGTAAGTCTGCAAATATCGGATGTGGATATGGGAATTCTTTTTGTGTTTGGTGTAGTAAGTATGGGTGTTTATGGAATTATGATTGGTGGTTGGGCATCGAATAATAAATTCTCCTTACTTGCTGCCATCCGTGGTGCCTCACAAATGATTTCTTATGAACTGCCAATGGGGCTTGCATTAATTGCAGTTTTATTTATGACCGGCTCATTAAAAATGAGTGTTATTGTACAAAACCAAATTGAAAATGGCTGGCATATCATTTATCAACCTCTGGGTTTTTTAATATTCTTTATTTGTGCACTGGCAGAGTGCAATCGTACGCCATTTGATTTGCCTGAAGCGGAAAATGAATTGAACTTTGGTTATCACCAGGAGTACTCATCCATGAAGCTCGGTTTTTATTTATTTGCAGAATACATTAATATGTTTGTAAGTGCAGCAGTCATGTCAACTTTATATTTCGGTGGATACGATATTCCGTTTGTAAACGAAGCAGCTTGGAATATTCCAGGATGGTTGCTGGCATTAATAAGTTTCAGCGTATTGATGACAAAAATTGTTTTCTTTTTATTTGTTTTTATCTGGATTAGATGGACCGTACCCCGTTTTCGTTTTGATCAATTAATGAATCTGGGTTGGAAAAAACTGATACCACTGGCATTGGTGAATATGATAATTACAGCAGCAGTGATGTTGTGGTTGAAGAAGTAAGGCCTCCCCAAACCCCTCCGAAAGAGGGGCTTTGCAAAGCACAGCCCTTGCTTATTGAAAAGTTCTTATTGCATTGGAATGTTCATTATTGATGCTGTGGTATTACCCCGTAGGGGTAAAATATAAATAGCTCCGGGTGAAACCCGGGGATAAATAAAGAATAATATTTCAGAACCCCGAAGGGGTTCAATATAAATTTTGAATAAGAATGTGATTGAAGAATATCAGAGTGGTTGATATATGCTGAGTAGAGAACTAAAAATGATGTGGTAGAGATGAAGTTTGGATCAGTAATGGAGCTCCGTCCTTCTCAGACAGGAGAAGGATAAGAGGATGAGGCAAGAAAAAGCTGAATAGTATTACAGAACGATGAACGGAGCGTCGCAACAGACGGTGATAGTAGTACTTAAATTGGTAACCCACATATGCTTTTTTAAATTATAAAAAAGCTTCGGCGGGCAGACAGAAAATATATATTTGCGAACTTTTTAAAATATCCCTCAGGGGCAATGCAATTAACACAACGATCAAAATTAGTAGACCGTAAACCGATGACTTGGATAGAGCGGCTTTATCTCTGGAATATTTTCAAAGGGATGATGATTACATTCAGTCATTTGTTTAAGAAAAAAGCAACAATAAATTATCCTGAACAGAAACGAACTTTCAGCCAGGTGTTTCGGGGTCTGCAAGTATTGAATCGGGATGAAGAGGGAAGAGAGAATTGTACAGCCTGTGGTTTATGTGCAGTGGCTTGTCCTGCCGAAGCAATAACGATGGAAGCAGCGGAGCGTTTGCCGGAGGAAGAACATTTATATCGGGAAGAAAAATATGCAGCTAAGTATGAAATCAATATGCTGCGTTGTATTTTTTGCGGTTTGTGCGAAGAAGCTTGCCCGAAAGATGCAATTTATTTGTCACAAACTTTTGCGCCTGCTAATTACGGTCGTGAAGGGTTTATTTATAAAAAAGAGGATTTGCTGATACCACATCCGGTTAATGATCCGGAAGGGTATAAAAAAGCGTTGGGTGAAAAGAAGATTACGATTTCGTAATTATTTTTAATTATTGTTTCAGAAGATTAACTGTTTATAGAAAATGGCTGTTACACAAATATTATTCTGGTTTCTTTCTGTACTTGCACTCTTCAGTGCATTAATGGTTATCATCAGTAAAAATCCTGTGTACAGTGTATTATGGCTAATCCTGGTATTTTTTGCAATTTCCGGTCATTATATCTTATTGAATGCTCAGTTCCTTGCTATCGTTAACATTATTGTTTATGCCGGTGCTATCATGGTTTTATTTCTTTTTGTTATTATGCTTATGAACCTGAATAAAGAAACAGAGCCAAGAAAAAATATCTGGTTAATTATTGGAGGGGCTGTTGCCGGAGGTTGTTTGATGCTCGTATTGATTGGTGCTATAAAAGATTCTGATGATATCATTAAAAAATCAGCATTGGTAAATAGTGGAGACATTGGTTTGATAAAAGTATTAGGTAAAGAATTGTTCACCACCTATGTAGTGCCATTTGAAATAAGCAGTGTATTATTTTTAAGTGCAATGGTGGGTGCTGTGGTCATTGGTAAGAAAGAATAAATTAGCAAATGTGCCAATTTGCATCCCGATAGTAATCGGGACAAATTTGCAAATTATTGTATGCCGGTAAACTATTACATATTTCTGTCCATTGCATTATTCATCATCGGAATGATTGGTGTACTTACACGCCGTAATGCAATTATTATTTTTATGTGTATTGAGCTAATGCTGAATGCCGTGAATCTGTTGTTGGTTGCTTTTTCAAAAATGCATTATGCGGCAAGTATCGCTGCGAATACAGCAGCTGGAACAGCAGCAAATTCAATAGCCGGAACTGAAGGGCAGATATTTGTTTTTTTTATAATGGTGGTAGCTGCGGCAGAAGTTAGTGTTGGGTTGGCTATCATCGTAATGCTGTATAGAAATGTCCATTCAGTGGATGTAAGTTTTTTAAATAGATTGAAACATTAAAGCCTCCCCAAACCCCTCCAAAGGAGGGGCATTTGAGAACTAAAAATAATTTGTTGTTGATTTTATGCAAAATGTGTTACAAATAGTTTGGCTCATTCCGCTTTTTCCATTGATTGGTTTTTTAATCAATGGTCTTGGAAGAAAACAGCTTAGTAAAAGAATGACCGGTATCATCGGGAGCGGTGTGATTTTTATTTCTTTTTTATTAAGCGTATGGGTTTTTATAAATGTAAAAAATGGCAACAGTTATGTAGCCACTTATTTCGATTTTATTTCTGCCGGTACAGTTAATATTCCTTTTGCTTTTCAAATTGATTCGCTTTCTTCTTTATTTCTTTTAATAATAACCGGAGTTGGTTTCTTAATTCATGTGTACAGCACGGCTTATATGCATGAAGAGAGCAGTGATCACTTTGCCCGTTATTTTTCTTTCCTGAATCTTTTTGTTTTCTCCATGTTGCTTTTAGTGATGGGCGGAAACTATGTTGTAATGTT
>JANPEU010000102.1:0-4035 GCA_031423175.1 Bacteroidota bacterium | reverse complement strand
TTGAATGATTATGCAAAAAGCCGTGCAAGACAATTAGCAGAGCTGGGATATATTGCAATGGCAGTGGATATGTATGGTAATGGACGAATGGGTAATGACCCTAAGGAAGCGGGTGCCCTGGCTATGCCATTTTATCAAAATCCTCAGATGACAAAAAAACATTTCGACGCTGCTTTAGAAAAACTCAAAGGGTATGCACAAACTGATCAAAATAGAATAGCAGGTATTGGTTATTGTTTTGGAGGCTCTGTTGTTTTGGGTGTTGCAAAAATGGGTGATGATTTAAAAGGTGTAGTTAGTTTTCATGGAGGTCTTGCCGGCATGCCGCCTGTAAAAGATTTACAGAAAGCTGAAATATTAATTTGTCATGGTGCTGCTGATTCATTTGTTCAACAGCCTGAAGTGGATCTGTTTAAAAAACAAATGGATTCTGTTGGGGCAAATTATACTATTAAAGCGTATGCGGATGCTACACATTCATTCACCAATCCGCAAGCAACTGAATGGGGTAAAAAATTCAATATCCCAATTGCTTATAATGCTGCTGCCGATACTTCTTCCTGGAATGATATGAAAGTTTTCTTTAACCGGATTTTTAAATAATAAAAAGCCCCCCGATAAGTCGGGAGGCTTGTTCTGGACAGTTATTCGTAGTTGCTGATTAGGGAAGTAATATTACTTTTTGGTCGTTTCCGTTATTCCAGCTTAGCAATGCTTTGTTATCGCAATCACCATTAGATGGGAAACCAAAGTCCAATTTAAATTCACGGTCATTGATCTTTATTTTCAAAGTCCCATCGCTGATCCAATGACAGGCTACTTTTTTAATAAGTGGGTCAACCGTATTGATAAGAACAGTATAACCATTTCTGAACGCTGTTTTTGAACGGCCTTCTATCTGATACACATCATCCCGTACTATTCTTGTAAGCATTCCTGCAATCTGTTTTACATATTTTATTCCTTCGTAAGTATATCCTCTTCCGTTCGGGAATGTTACTTTACCATCATTCACTTCGATGCTCCATTTGTGTACAGGAGGCTCACTCAGGTTTCTGAAAATCTTTGTGCCTTCTATATGCATGCGGTTTACACGATATCTTTCAAAAGTTAATGTAACAACTGCTCCGGGTCTGCGAATAGGTGCTGTGAAGTATAAAATCATTTTTCCACTTCTTACTTTACCATCACGACCAACGCAACTGTCACCAAAATCAATTACTACTTTTTTAGGATAGGTGCTGTCATTTGGCGTTACAGTTATTGTGGCACAATCACCGATTCTACCACGCAGTTCTTCAAATCTTGGAAAATAAACACGGGCCTGCTCTGTAGTACGACCTTGCAAACCAAATCCGGCTTCACTGCCTTCTTCTTCGGCTGCAGTAAAGGCAATATCGTCTGCGTCGTCATAACTTGCTTCTGCCTGTGCACTTTCATCTGATAAAGTTGTGGCTTCTGCCTCAGTAACTCCTGCATTTGATAAGCTGCTTTCTTTTTTGCAACTGGTAAAAAATGCTGCGAGTAATAAAATGGATGCAAATAGTGCGATCCGGTTAAATGATACAAATTTCATGGCTATAATTTTTTAGGGTTCGAGAAATTTTATTTACGCATCCTATGAACCTGGCTGATGAAAAAAGTTTAAAGAAGACAGAAAATATTTATTTTCCGTTTTATATGAGAACAATTATTGGCTATCTCCGGCAGTATATTTACCAAGTAAACAAACTGGTCTTGCTTTTTACAACCTTGCTCGTTGCTTTTTCTATCTATTTAAATTATCATTTTTACCTGGATGGTTATATCACCAGCCGCCATTCGTTCAGCGAAAGTTTCATCTTACGCTATTTCGTTTTCCTTATTGCCTTCAGCATTCCATATTGCCTGGTCTGTTTGATTTCTGGAAAAAAATATTTTTTGAACTGGAAATTTATTTTGCTTTTATTCGTTGCCCCGGCTATTTTTTCTTTTAAATCAGAAGTACCATTATCGCTTCATTTTACGAATGATTACGATTGGAATTATTACTGGCATTATATTATTTATTGGCCACTGTTGGTGATTATCAGCAGTGTCTTTCTATTTTTTATCTGGAAAATTTTTCACTCAAAAGAAAATTTTTATGGCTTGAAAATTAAAGGCATTGACTGGAAACCTTACTGGCTGATGCTACTGATTATGGTTCCCCTGATTGCAGCAGCCTCTACTCAACAAGATTTTTTAAACGTATATCCTAAAATGAAATTAATTGCCGGCGTTTATGATTTAAAAAGCCTGAGCTTTTGGCATAAGCTATTGTTTGAACTTTCATATGGAAGCGATTTTATTACGATCGAACTTTTTTTCCGTGGGTTTCTTATTCTTGGTTTTATAAAATGGGTGGGCAAAGACGCAATTCTTCCGATGGCATTTTTTTACTGTACGATTCACTTTGGAAAACCATTAGGTGAGTGTATCAGCTCTTTTTTTGGTGGGATTGTTTTAGGTGTTGTTGTTTACAATACAAAATCAATTCTTGGTGGTTTAATCGTACACCTGGGTATAGCCTGGCTGATGGAACTAGGAGGATATTTCGGAAACTCGCTTTGGTGAGAAGTTAAATGGTCCACTGGTCATGAACAATTCCTACCAACCAAAATTTTCCGCTTGTTTCCTTGAAAACCAACCGGAGACTTCTCCAGTCCATTCCCTCGTACTTTTTTTCCAAGCCTGAAAAATGGCTTTCTGTAAAATCACATCCTTTATAAACAACTAAAAGATTATTCAGAGAGTTTCCTCCACCAATAAAATCATTTACTTTCTGTTTTTCCGGTTTAGCAAAGTCAACATCATAGACAAACTTTTGCATATACTCATTCAAAGTCATATTGATTGGGTCGCCGCTGCCATCAAATTCACCCCAAAGGATTTTATTTTGTTTTGCCCTTGTGATCTGTTCAACAAATTTTTCTTTCGAAAAAACTACATGACTGGCAGTATCAATAAATCCGTAAGGAGAAAAACGGATGCCTGAAGTTGGATCGATAAAATTTGCAAAGGCAGAATAATTCTTGTTTTTTATTTCTTTAAGAATATCGATTGTTAACCGTAACAAAACCGAATCCTTGTTTGAAGCAACTGTTTGTGCAGTGCCTTTAGTTGATATAGGTTCTTCCTTTTCCTTTTTAGAAGTTTTATCCTTACATGAAAAAAGAAAAGCCATAAATAAACTAATAACAATAAATAATCTGGTCATAAAAATAATTTTAAAAAGCTACAAGCCGATAAGCCGGATTTTGTCGTGGACTATCATTTATCTGTTCCCCCAGTTGCCTGTGGGATTCAATCTGCCTACCCAGTATCCTGTTCCGACAAGTCGGAACTTGAGCGAGCAGCTCTCAAAGAATACTATACGTGGCATTTCAGCATGCAAGGTTTACCCGCAAAATGATATTACTATCATAAGCCGTAGGCTCTTACCCTACGTTTTCACCCTCATCCCGACGTTTACAGTCGGGACAGTTATTTTCTGTGGCACTTTCTCCTGGCTGTTACCAACCAGCCGGCTCTTCACCGGTGCATTGCTCTATGCTGTCCGGACTTTCCTCCCCGATAAGATCGAAGCGATAGCCAGGCTTGTAGCGAACAGCAAAAATAACCAGAGTTATTTAGTATTGAAAGAATATTTCAGTTGCCCCATACCCAAACCTTGCATCATACTGATTCACGAATGTCTTTACCTCAGTTCGCTGTTTAAGTAATTCATGTATTTCATCGCGGAGTTTGCCACTTCCCACACCATGTATAACTATAAGACTTGCCTGAAAATGAGCTAATGCTAAATCATAATATTTTTCAAATGCTTTTAACTGGATTGCCATTATTTCAAAATTGCTTAAATGCCTCCAGTCGTTACTCAGTTTTTCAATATGCAAATCAACCACACTGCGGGGAGCCTCTAATAACTCTTTTGTCTTTTTTATATCATAAACTTTTTGCGACTTTGCTGAATAGGTATAATCTGTATTATCAAATTCCTTATCCGGATAAGCC
>JANPEU010000101.1:0-4256 GCA_031423175.1 Bacteroidota bacterium | reverse complement strand
CCATGTCCAATAATGACGGGCTTGTTTACACCCAGCACAGGTGTGCCTCCATAATTTTCAAAATTAAAACGATTAAAATATTCGTGCTGGATATTTTTTCGTTGCGTAATATCGTATAAGGACTCTGCCATTTTCAAAATAATATTTCCGGTAAATCCTTCGCAAACCATCACATCGGCTTTATCAAGCAATACATCCCGGCCTTCAATGTTCCCGATAAAATTGATATGCTTATTTTCTTTCAATAAAGGATAAGTGGCTTGTGTCAGCAGGTTTCCTTTTCCTTCTTCTTCACCTACATTCATCAATCCCACTTTAGGGTTTTCAATTCCCAGGATTAATTGTGCAAAAACAGAACCCATTGTTGCAAATTGATTCAGTTGCTCGGGTTTGCAGTCAGCATTTAATCCTACATCTAATAATAGCCCGCTGCCACCATTTTCTTTAGGAATGATGGTTGAGATAGTTGGTCTAATAACTCCTTCCAACGCTTTTATACTAAATAAGGCACCAACCAGCATAGCACCCGTATTACCTGCACTTATAAATGCATCCGTTTTGCCGGTAGCTAATAAATGAAAGCCAATGGCAATCGATGAATCTTTTTTTTCCCGTAATGCTTTTGTCGGATGTTCATGCATGCCGATAACCTGTGATGAATGGATGATGTGTAAATTCGATTGCGGTGTATGACTTTCTAAAAGATGTTTTTCTATTTGTACTTTATCGCCTATTAAAAACAACTGAACGGGTACTTTGTTTTCTTCAAGAAATTCTTTTACGCCTCTTACAGCTTCCAGTGGGGCAAAATCTCCACCCATCATATCAAGTGCTATATTCATAAGTGGCTACAATGTACTAATTCTATTAAATACAAATTCCCCGTTCGACTGTTTTTCAACAAATCTTTTCCGGGGAAGTCAATTTCATCGATTTTTTTCAATGAAAAGTTATAATATTAAAACCGCTTAACGTCTTTATTTAATCGGCGATTTTTCTACTACTACTTTTCCTTTATAGTATAATTTACCTTCACTTGCATGTGCACGGTGACGTACATGTGTTTCACCGGTGGTGCTGTCGGTAGATAATGTGGCAGAAGTAGCTTTATAGTGTGTTCTGCGTTTTGCGCTGCGTTGCTGACTGTGTCGTCTTTTGGGATTTGGCATAACTCAAGTATTAAAATCTGTTTAAAATATATTTATCTCGCTTACAATTTGTATTCTTAATTTTCAAAGTCTTTAAATTTTTCCAACCCTTTCCAAATCGGGTTTTCTTTTTCTACTTCTTTCTTTTCTTCCGTTTCTAATTTTTTCAAGGCTTCTAAAGCCGATTGGTTACATAACGGCCCATCCATTTTTTCGTAACCGCATGTCTTAAGCATTGGAATACTTAAAACGATAAATTCATAAATCCAGTTTGAAATATCAAAATGGCTTTCGCCCTGGCTGATATAATACACATCCGGATCTTCTTCCTGCTGATTCATTACCTCCGGTTCTTCCACCATTTTTACTATGATGTTGAACTCGTCCCACAATTCAAGCGGAAGATTGCTGTTGCACCGGTCACAACTAACTTCCATTGTGCCACCTATTTCAAACTTGAGGTTCATAAAACTGCTCTTTTTATCGAGCCATAGATTTATGTGGGCTTTGCAGTTTTTAAAGTCTTGTTCATCGTATGTTGCAAAGAACTTGTCCGATATTTCATAACTGAACTCATGTACACCGGGTTTCAATCCTACAAATGCTATTTCAAATTCCCTGCGGTGCGGCATTTCTTCGTCTTTTTATCCTGAAATAAGGGTCGCAAAGGTAGGGGTTTAGGCCCTAAATACAGGATTGAATTAAAATTATTTTTAAAGACTCTTGCTTATTTTAGCCCCCTATTTTTAAATAAACCCAGTCAAATTGCAAAAACTGATAGCCCGGATATTTTCTGTCCTCATGAAAAGCAAAAGTTGGGTATTTCTGATACTCTCAGTCATTTTAATTAAGTGGGTATCGCTCTATCCTGCCATAATTGAAAAATACTATTCCAATGGAGCATACCCTGTTATTTCAAAAGTTCAACGTGTTCTATTCGGTTGGATTCCTTTTAGCATAGGCGATCTCTTTTATGCTTTTTTGATACTCATCATTTTTTACAAAACATTTCAACTGATAAAAATAATTTGGAAAAAGAAATTCAACCGCCAGTATTTAGTGGCGGGGCTTCAGCAAATTATTTTCTTTTTTCTTTTTGTGTATGTGCTGTTCAATTTGTTTTGGGGTTTAAATTATAACCGGCAGGGCATAGCTTACCAACTAAAACTTGATGTAAAAAAATATACGACTGCCGATCTGGATACATTGGTTAGTAAGATTAATGAAAACCTGAATCAGTATGCAGATTTAATTTCAGCAAGTGAAAAAAAATCTTTGAACAGAAAGCGGAATTTATTTTCTGAAACCAACGAAACATATAAGTTGGTGGTCAATGAATATTCTTTTTTAAAATACGAAAGCAAATCAATTAAGCCATCGTTATTCAGTTATGCAGGAAATTATCTGGGTTTCCAGGGTTACTATAATCCTTTTTCCGGCGAAGCACAGGTGAATACTACCATACCACAATCCATTGAATCTTTTGTAAGTTGTCATGAAGCTGCACACCAGTTAGGATATGCCAAAGAGAATGAAGCTAATTTTGTAGGTTATCTTGCGGCTAAACAATCCAGGTCTGATTATTTTCGGTATTCAGTCTATTTTGATATGCTGAATTATTCACTGCCAGATTTGTGGAGAAGAGATTCTTTAAGTGCGAAAAAATTCATAGAGCAGCTTCATCCGGCTGTAAAGAAAGACCGAAAAGAATTATATGAATTTTTCCGCAGGCACCGCAACCCGCTTGAAAAAATTGTAGCCTGGGGTTATGGAGAATTTCTTAAAGCAAATAATCAACCCGGCGGTAAAAAAACTTATAATGAAGTAGTGGCATGGTTAATTGCCTATTATAAAAAGTTTGGGATTGAAAAATTGTAAACATTTTATACTTTTAAATGTTATAATAAAATGAATAATATTTTAAAATTAGTAATAGCTATTGCAATTCCCTTAATTGTTGGAAGCACCAGCGGTTTTTTTACCATTACGGGTGTTGAAAGTTGGTATCAGACAATTCAGAAACCATCGTGGAATCCACCGAGTTGGATTTTTGGTCCCGTATGGACTTCACTTTATATTATGATGGGTATTGCCCTGTTCCTTATTTGGAAATCACCCATGAGCTCCGATGTTAAAAGAACAGCAATTCTACTTTTTGCAATTCAATTGGTATTAAATTTTTTCTGGTCATTCATTTTCTTCAATCAACACCAGATTGGATGGGCACTTGTTGAAATTATAGCTTTGTGGTTGCTGATTCTCTTAACCATTTTTGCTTTTGCAAAAATTAATACTACCGCTGCATGGCTGCTGGTCCCTTATATAAGTTGGGTAAGCTTTGCCAGTATTTTAAACTTTACAATTTGGAAATTAAATACCTGAGCATTCGTTTAAAATTTATTCTTCCACATCATACTCTCCACCGGCTTATCATGCTGTCCGTTATATTTGGCGTTTTTCTTTTCGTTGTATTTAATTTCTATTTCACCATCCACCGGAAAATAAATTAATTGACCGATGGGCATTCCTTTATAAACTTTCACAGGTTGCTTTACAGATATTTCCAGTGTCCAGTTACCACAAAAACCAACATCACCTTTTCCGGCTGTGGCATGTATGTCTATACCCAACCTGCCCGTTGATGATTTGCCTTCTAAGAAAGGAACATGGGCATGTGTCTCGGTATATTCATCGGTAACGCCGAGGTAAAAAATATGCGGATACAAAACAAAACCTTCATCAGGAATTTCGAACAGTTCTATCTGGTTGTGTTTTTTTGAATCCAGAATATGCTCTTTATAAGTAGCCAGTGTTTTACCCAGGTGTACATCATAGCTATTACTGCCGAGGCATTCACGATCGTACGGAGCTATTTTGATTGTTCCCTTATTAATTTCTTCCAAAATTCTTGTGTCTGATAATATCATCTTTACGATTTTATGCCTGTCACTTTATTACTTGGTGTTATTTTTTACCACATAGAATCATAGGAACATAAGTGTCACATAGAATTCTATGTGTGTATTTTCTATGTGGGTTATGTTCTATGTGGTTCAAAGTTGTAGCAGACTCACAGCATCGTTCTTATCTTTACCTGTCTGCCGACAC
>JANPEU010000100.1:0-6055 GCA_031423175.1 Bacteroidota bacterium | reverse complement strand
ACGTCTTTTAAAGAGGATGAAAATATGCCTGATGATATAGCTGCATTAAATGATGCCACGAATGCAGAGAATGAAAAAAACAGTATTGATTATGCTGCCGTCAGTGATTTAGATGTACCTGGTTCCAAATTAAATGAAGAACATATAACCATAGGAAGTGAAAACGAAGAAAATAATTATCACGACCTGGGCGGAGAATCATAACCATTTAAATAAAAATTAAAAACCCTACAATGATAAATCAAACAAAATGGACAATTGATACTGCACATAGTGATATAGCTTTTAAAATAAGGCATTTAATGATAGCACATGTGAAAGGCAGTTTCAAAACTTTTGATGCAAGCATTTATACTTCAGATAAAGATTTTTCCACTGCAATAATAGATCTGTGGATAGATTCGGCCTCCATCACTACCGGTGATGAAAAACGTGATGAACATTTAAAATCGGTAGAATTTTTTGATGTGGAAAATCATAAACAAATCTTTTTTACTTCAAGTACAATAGAAAAACCAGATGCAGACGACGTTCATGAATTATGGGGTGAGTTAACCATGAAGGGTATTACAAAAAAAATAAAATTAAATGTTGAGTTTGGTGGTATCATAAAAGACTCTTGGGGAAATGAAAAAGCCGGGTTTAACGTTTCCGGAAAAATAAACAGAACAGACTGGGGGCTTTCATGGAATTCCGCAATAGAAACGGGGGGTATTATGCTGGGCGAAGAAATTAAAATATCATGCGAAGTAGAACTTACCAATGTTGGCATGAAAGAAATGGAGATGGAGCTTGAAGCAACAGCGGATAGTGAGAAAATCTTATAACAACGATTATTTTATCAAATGCTTTTTACAAAAAATTATGATTGAAGTTAAAAAAGAAGGTGTGCTCTTAAAAAAAACAACTCTTGGTTTTGAAAACGAAGGTGTTTTAAATCCTGCTGCAATCGGCGGTAATAATTGCATTCACATTTTTTACCGGGCAGTAAGCAAAGGCAATTACTCCAGTATTGGTTATTGCAAATTAAAAGATCCGTTAACTATTGAGCTACGGCTTGACGCACCCGTACTCTTTCCTCAATTTGATTATGAATCTCATGGCGTGGAAGATCCGCGTATTGTAAAAATTGATGACCTGTATTATCTCACCTATACGGCTTATGATGGTGTGAATGCGCTGGGGGCATTGGCTACATCAAAGGATTTACAACATTGGGAGAAGCTGGGAATCATTTCGCCGCAGATTACTTATACAGAGTTTAACCATCTTGCCGGATCCAAAGGCGTAATCAATGAAAAATATCTCCGTTATAATGAACACGAACAGGTGACTGAAAAACAGGGAAAGAAAATTTTGCTCTGGGATAAAAATGTAATTTTCTTTCCGCGGAGAATAAACGGTCAATTACATTTTCTGCACCGGGTAAGACCCGATATTCAAATTGCGGCGATAGATGAGATAAAGGACCTCACTCCTGCATTCTGGCAAAATTATTTTCTACATCTTGATGAGGACATAGCGCTTACCCCAAAATACAAACATGAAGTAAGTTATATCGGTGGCGGTTGCCCCCCCATAGAAACAGAACACGGATGGTTATTAATTTATCATGGTGTACATGATACAGTTAAGGGTTATGTTTATTCGGCTTGTGCAGCATTACTTGATTTAGAAAATCCTCAGAAAGAAATAGCCCGACTGCCATACCCTTTGTTTAAGCCCGAACATGAATGGGAACTGATAGGTGTAGTTAACAATGTATGTTTTCCCACCGGATCGGTTTTAATTGATGATACACTTTATATTTATTATGGTGCGGCCGATGAGCAAATTGCAACTGCCTCGGTAAGTATAACTGCACTGTTGGATGAATTACTACTTAATACCATACCCAATGACAAATGAAATTGCAATCAGACAAAACCGCAGCTATCTGCTTAGTGGTATGAATAAATCAAATACGATCGCTACAGAAAGTGTACAACAAAAAGCACTTCGCAGCCTATTTGATGAAATAAAAAATACTGATGCAAATATTAGGTTGCCCGGGATTTTATTTATTACTTCTTATCCACCCAGGGAATGTGGTATTGCAACGTATTCGCAAGATTTAATAAAGGCGTTGAAAAACAAATTCGGCAACTCATTTAACATACATATCTGCCCGCTTGAATCAGAAAATGAAAAACATGTTTACACCGATGAAATAAAATATGTTCTTAATACTGACATCCCGGATGCATTTATCCAATTGGCTAAAAGAATTAATACCAATTCAGATATGCGGATGGTTATGATACAGCATGAGTTTGGTTTTTTTGAAAAAAAAGAAAATGAATTCTTAGAATTCTTAAATATTCTCAACAAACCTGTAGTGCTGGTTTATCATACCGTATTACCCCGCCCAGATGAAGCATTCCGGCTAAGATTGCAAAAAATATCGGGCAGGGCCGCATCAATTATTGTGATGACCCATTCTTCTAAAGATATTTTAATAGCTGATTATGGTGTGGCGCAGGAAAAAATCACTGTAATTCCGCATGGTACACATTTGGTACACCATTCAGATAAAGAAATGCTGAAGAGCAAATATAAATTGACAGGTAAAAAGGTGCTTTCTACATTTGGATTATTAGGCGCCGGAAAAAGTATTGAAACCACATTGGATGCACTACCAGCTATAGTTAAACAAAACCCGGATATTGTTTTCCTGGTAATTGGAAAAACACATCCATCCGTAATAAAAAGAGAAGGCGAAAAATACAGGACTATGCTCGAAGTAAAAGTTTCAGCATTGCAGTTGCAGCACCATGTATATTTTATAAATAATTTTTTACCCTTACCCGAATTGCTGGAATATTTACAGCTCACAGATATTTACCTGTTTACATCAAAAGATCCTAACCAGGCAGTGAGCGGTACATTTTCATATGCCATCAGTTGTGGTTGCCCAGTTATCTCCACTCCTATTCCACATGCAAAAGAAGTATTGAAAAATGATGCAGGTATAATAATAGATTTTGAAAACCCAAAACAATTGTCAGCGGCAGTAAACAGTTTACTGAAAGATCACCAGTTAAGAAAAAATATCAGTTCAAACGGCTTGCACCGTATGGCATCCACAGCATGGGAAAACGCAGCTATTGCCCATGCACTTTTATTTGAAAAAACAGGTGATGAACAAATTTCATTGCAGTACAAATTACCAGAGATTAATATCAATCATTTAAAAAAACTGACTACAGCTTTTGGAGTGATCCAGTTTTCGAAAATCAATCAACCTGATATTGAATCCGGTTATACATTAGATGATAATGCAAGGGCATTAATTGCGGCTTGTCAGCATTATGAACTCACAAAAGATGAAGAAACGCTGGATTATATAAACACGTATTTCCATTTTATAAAACACTGCCTGCAGCCCGATGGAAATTTTCTGAATTATGCAAATGATCACAAGGAGTTTACCGATCAAAATAATACAACCAATCTCGAAGATTCAAACGGAAGGGCTATTTGGGCCCTGGGTTATCTTATTTCCATCAGTTGTTCACTGCCAAGAGAACTCGCAGATGATGCAGCAGCTACCATGCAAAAAGCATTACTGAATGTAAATAAAATTCACTCTACCCGTGCAATGGCTTTTATAATAAAAGGATTGTACTACCGGAATACAAAAAATAAAACAATACGCAACATGTCACTGATACGGCAACTGGCAAACAGGCTGGTTCAAATGTACCGGCATGAAGCAGACGATGAATGGAAATGGTTTGAAAGTTATCTTACCTATGCCAACAGCATATTGCCCGAAGCTATGCTTTGTGCATGGCTCGCTACCGGTGAAGAACGCTATAAAGTAATTGCCAAAACAAGTTTTGATTTTCTTTTATCCAAAATTTTTAAAACTTCCGGCATAAAAGTTGTTTCTAATAAAACATGGCTGAATAAAAAAGAACAATTAGTGCATACAGCATATGGTGGTGAACAACCAATTGATGTGGCATACACCATTCTTGCTTTAAGCAAGTTTTATGATGTGTTCCGGGACGAAGCATATAGCAATAAAATAAAAACAGCTTTCAACTGGTTTTTAGGAAACAATCACCTGCACCAGATTATCTACAACCCCTGCACCGGCGGATGCTATGACGGGCTGGAAGAAAATTATGTAAATCTCAACCAGGGTGCAGAGTCAACGGTAAGCTACCTGATGGCAAGATTAACAATTGAAAAATCCTTAACCAAAGAAAAGATAAACGTACCGCAACAGGAATTATCAACAATATTTTTTTAACCAAATAAAAATTAAACAATGTCAGTAAATCTTTTAGAATTAGTGCAGCAAAATCTGGGTTATCCTGCATTGCAAAAAATAGATCCAAACACCCAGAAAATGGTGATAGATGAACAAACCCCTGATGAAGATAAATTCAGCCAGGCTGCAATACCTGCCGTACTTACCGGGTTATACAAATATGTTCAGTCAGATGAAGGCGCTGCAGCTTTTTTACAGAGCGATGATGGTACCAACTGGATGAACAAAATTTTTGATGATAATAAAAAAGAAGCCATTCAAACCATTTCTGCTTATACCAAACAACCGGGTGAAGTTCCGAAAGCAAAAATGAACGCCATAGCAACTGAGGCAGTAAAAATTGTAAAAGAAAATTTACCTGCAGATGCCGCAATAAAAGATGTAAAAGTTTTTTTTAATGATCAGAAAAATAATATTCTTTTATACTTACCCGCCGCATTAAATATGGGTGAGCTGCTGCACGAAGACGCTCTGGATGATGGAACCAATAAAATGGAAGGTCCGGTTTCCAGTTTAATTAAAAATATTGGTGATGCTTTTTCTGGTTCAACTACCGGAGAGGAAAAACCGGCAGTAAAGACGGACAAAGAAAAAACAATGGAAGAGAATTACTGATTGAAATCCGTGAATATTATAACAAATTTCAATTGTTGTATAAGAACAAATCAGGCAAAGCCGCTCATCTTTGAATACTAAAATCTATTTATCATTAATTAAAATTAAAAATCATGAGTTCAGGAAAAGTTTTATTAGGCGTACTGGCCGGTGTGGCCGTTGGCGCTACATTAGGAATTTTATTTGCCCCCGACAAAGGATCTGAAACCCGCAAAAAGATTTCGGATAAAGGCAAAGATTATGCAGACGGGATCAAGGAAAAGTTCAATGAGCTTAGTGAAACCGTTTCAAAGAAATTTGAAAAAGTAAAAGACGAAGCAATGCGTATGGCTGAAAAAGGAAAATCGAAAGCAAGCGAATATGCTGATATAGTATAAAAAATAATAAAGCATGGAAACCACGGTTACATTAGTAGAATCGATGTTTGAAAAAGCAGAAGCCTACGCCAAAACGACAATAGAATTAACCAAACTAAAAGCCGTAGAAACGGCTGCAAAAGTGGTTACATCCTTTGTGTCGCGGGTAAGTGTAATCGTTATGTTTTCTTTGTTCGCATTAGTTTTAAATATCGGCATTGCTCTTTTTCTTGGCGACCTGCTGGGTAAAATCTATTATGGCTTTTTTATAGTTGCAGCATTTTACCTGCTTGCAGGTATTATGCTGCACTATTATATGCACAAATGGATTAAAAAACCAATCAGTGAACTGATCATTAAACAGGTGCTTGAATAATTTCTATCATGCTAAAAACAGATTTATCTGCCGGGCTGAGAGAAGCCATACTTGTCCTGGAAAAAAGACAGGCTGTAGAAGGAAAAATTCTGAAGGATCATTTTCTGCAGGCGTATGAAAGCATTAAGCCCATTAACCTGATAAAAAATACTTTTAAAGAAATAACCGAATCAAATGATTTGAAGGACAACATCATTAATACTTCTGTGGGGCTTGCCACTGGCTTTGTATCTAAAAAATTATTTGTTGGCAGATCGCATAACCCTTTTAAGCGTTTGCTCGGATCAGTACTGATGTACGGTATAACAAATGTTGTTTCTAAAAATACGGAAACCATAAAAGCTATTGGCAAAGGAATGTTTGATGTCATAATTAAAAAAAATGACA
>JANPEU010000099.1:0-8177 GCA_031423175.1 Bacteroidota bacterium | reverse complement strand
TCCATTCCATTTTAAAGCACTGGCTACCATGTCATCAATCAAGCGATGTTCATATACAATGCCAGCTGCATCAAACTTTGTTTTAAATTCATTCTGAAAAATTTCTTCAAAAATATCTTTGAAGCGGCCATCATATTTTTTAAGAATCGTATTTTTTGTAGAAAGGTAGAGGGGCCATTTTTTGCTAAGTGCCATATTGAAACAGCTTCTTGCAAATCCTGAAATGCTTTCATCAGTATTGTACATACTCATTGCTACACCATCGCCTTTAAAATTATAAACTTCAAATACCTGGGGTGCACCTCCGCCCTCCGGGGTAAATGTCATGGTGAGTTTCCCTTTTCCTTTTATCACGGTATCTGTTGCTCTGTACTGATCGCCAAAAGCATGACGTCCAACGATAATAGGTGCAGTCCAGTTGGTAACCAATCTTGGAATATTATTAATTACAATCGGCTCACGAAATACGGTGCCATCTAAAATATTGCGGATAGTGCCATTCGGGCTCTTCCACATTTGTTTTAATTTGAATTCTTCTACCCTTTGTTCATCAGGGGTAATTGTGGCGCATTTTATTCCTACTCCAAATTCTTTAATTGCATTTGCTGCATCTACCGTAACCTGGTCATTGGTCTGGTCGCGGTATTCAACGCCAAGGTCGTAGTACTTAATATCTACATCCAGGTAAGGAAGAATCAATTTTTCTTTGATAAATTTCCAGATAATTCTTGTCATTTCATCGCCATCCAACTCTACAACTGGATTAACCACTTTGATTTTATTTGCCATAAAATAGATTTCTTGTTTGAGGCGCAAACCTACAGGAATTGGGGCAATCTTGCAAAGTGATTTATGTCACACAATACCGGTAAGTGAAAAAATATATTTGATCGGTTTATGTTTGTAATATCTACCTTGCCATATGCTTACGTTGTTACTTAACTTTTTGAACAAACATATAACAGTAACGCCAGCTGACTTTGAGATTTTAATGAGCAAGCTGGAGGAATGTAATTTTAAAAAGAAAGAGCAACTAACTCAAATTGGGGAAATGGAGAATTATCTTCATTTTGTGTCCAAAGGAATTATCCGCAGATATTTTTATAAAGAGGATGAAGAAATCATTACATATATTGTAAAAGAAGGAGGGGTGATCGGTTCATCAGCATCTTTTTTTTCGGGGTTGCCTTCCAGGTATATAATAGAAGCTATGGAACCAACAACAACTTTCAGAATTTCAAAAAGCAATCTTGAAAGTCTTTTTAACAGCGACAATAAATGGGAAAAAGTTGGTAGAAAAATTATTTCACATTTTTTAGTAGAGCAGGAGAGGCACATACTTGACAGCGTACGCCTTTCCGTGCAGCAACGGTTTGTAAAGTTTGTATCTGAAAACTCAGATTTAATATTGCGGGTTCCTCAAAAATATTTAGCATCCTATTTAAATATTAAACAAGAAACATTTAGCCGTATGAAACACCTGATGCTTGAAAAAAAAATTAAAATAACAATTGATTCGTAACAAGTGGACGATTTAAATAATATAAGCCAATCTTCTCTTGAATTTATTGCAAAATATTTCAGCAAGTTTATGGTTATGTCCACGAGTGAAGTAAATGAGCTGATGCAATATTGTGAGTTTCGGCAGTTTAATAGAAAAGAGCTGATCGTAAATTTTGGCGAAGTGGATGATTATCTTAATATGATGGTGTCAGGTATTGTGGCTAAATATGTAAAAGTGAAAAATAAAGAAATTATATTACAGCTAAGTACCGAAGGTCATATCATTCAATCTGAAATTTCTTTTTTAACCCGAACACCTTCCGTTGTTTATTTAAAAGCATTGGAGCCGGTAACGATGATTTCGCTTAAATATGATAAAATGCAGGAAGCTTTGAAATATTTTCCAAAGGGTGAAAGGCTGGGAAGGCTTATGATGGAAAGTATGTATGTTAAAAAAGATGAACGCAGATACAGAATGTTATCCAAATCGATGCGGGGTCGGTTTATTGATTATGTAACTCATCAGCCGCAAATGCTGAAGCGGGTTCCTCAAAAATATCTTGCATCTTATCTTAATATTACTTCCGAAACATTTAGCCGGTTTAAATTGCTTTTGCAAAAAAATGAATTGCTTTAGTCTTTCTTCTTTAATGGGTACTTTTTGGACCATCCTCTCAATTCATAATATTTTTCTTTTGGTTCACCTGTCCTTCCATTAATTCCTTTTTTGGGCAACCATCAGATATGAATAATTAAAACTGGAATTGTCATTACGCCCAAAAAAACATGAAACCCATTTCTTCCCGCATAATAGGAAATGAGTAATGAAATTCCAATGAAAAGAGCCAGCTTTAAAAGCTTTCTCCATTTTGGTGTCATTTCTTCAAAATGCCCAAATACGATATGGCCAATTGCAAATAAAAGTGAAACAATTGCTACTTCGTACCACAACTTGTCCCGATTATTTCGGGATATGCTTATTTTATAAATTAACAATCAGCACCGATATATTTATTTCATGCCGCACGGTGTTTACCGTTTCACCGTATATTAAATCTTTAATTCCCGAATGGCGATGTGCTCCTATCACCAGCATATCGGCTTTTTGTTCAGTAATAATCCGGATAATTTCCTTTGCTCTTGACTGAAAACCTAAAATACCAACGGCATCGAATCCTTTTAATTTCAGTTGTTCTATATAATTGTTTAATCGTTCCAGATCTTTTCTTGATTCCATATCATCACTTTCATTGCCCAACAATCTTGCCGACGCACTTTCTACGATATGAACTAAAACAAAAGTTGAATTTTTATTTCCCTGCCCAATTGCATTTACAATCAGCTTCTGATCATGCTCACTAAAATCTAATGCAACGGCAATTCTATTATAAACAGGAACTGGTATTTCTTCCGGTATGATCGTTTCTTTATGCATTTCCAATGAAAAGGGTTTTTTCTTTTTGCCAAGTAATGGATAAACAATCGTAACTATAAGAAGTGATATATAAAATATTCCTGCAAATACAATTATAGCTTTCCAAAATAAATTATCTGACGTTGTAAAAAAACTGCCTGTCTGATCCACCACCATCCGGATATTCAGATAAACCAATACAACTGTAATGAGGCTTGCAAGAAAAATAACCCATGGCTTGATAACAAACTTACCCATTGTTTTTTTATCGCTGGTAAAATGAATAAGCGGTATAATGGCAAAACCTAATTGCAGGCTTAAAATAACCTGGCTTAAAATCAATAAACTGTCAATATTATTTTCGCCATTAATTAATATTACAATCACTGCTGGTATAATGGCAATCAACCGGGTCATCAATCGCCGCACCCAGGGACTGATTCGCAATTTTAAATATCCTTCCATCACTATTTGCCCGGCAAGTGTGCCTGTTATAGTTGAGCTTTGACCCGACGCTATTAATGCGATAGCAAATAAAGTTGGTGCAAGATGTGACCCAAGCATTGGTTCCAATAATTCATGTGCAGTTTTTATTTCTGCCACATCCGTTCTTCCGGATTTATAAAAAACAGTTGCCGCTAATACTAATATTGCTGCATTTACAAAAAATGCGAGATTGAGTGCAATGGTGCTGTCAATAAAGTTTAGTTTCAATGCACGCCTTATTCCTTTTTCATCTCTTTTTATTTTTCTTGTTTGTACCAGCGCTGAATGCAGGTAAAGATTATGTGGCATTACCGTAGCACCAATTATACCGATGGCTATATATAATGCTGTATCGTTTGGAATGGATGGGATAAATCCCGCAACTACTTCTTTCAAATCAGGTTTTGCTAAAATAATTTCTACCAGAAATGATAAACCAATAATCGCAACAAGACAAATAATAAAGGCTTCCATTTTCCGAATGCCCAACCGTTGAAGTAATAAAAAAAGAAATGTATCGAGCACTGTTATTAAAACGCCCCATATTAAAGGGAGCCCGGTGAGTAATTGAATACCGATAGCCATTCCCAATATTTCTGCAAGATCTGTTGCGGCTATTGCAATTTCTGCAAGACCGTACAGGGCATAGTTTACATACTTCGGATATGTTTCTCTATTTGCTTGTGCCAAATCTCTCCCTCTTACAATTCCTAATCTTGCTGATAAACTTTGCAATAACAACGCCATCAGATTACTCATTAATAAAACCCAGATTAATTTATAACCAAACTGACTGCCCCCTGCAAGATCAGTGGCCCAGTTTCCTGGATCCATATAGCCAACACTTACCATATATGCTGGTCCAAAAAATGCCAATATCTTTCTCCAACCCGGTCTGCGGCTGCTTGTCGTATCTACTGATTGATGTACTTCACTTAATGAAGTATAATCGTGTATTTTGTTAGCCATTTATTACAAAAATATTTTGCGCCTGTTGTTCGCTCATTATAAATGCAGGTTTGTTTCTGATTTTTATTTCGATTGAATTATCAAATTCAAATCTTCTTTTAATTTCTAATTTTGTGCCTAATTGAATTTGTTGATGCTTCAGCATTTCTAATAATGATACGGATTGATTTTTTATTTGTGAAACCGTAACTATTTTATTTGATTTAATTTCACTAAGCATCAGTTGCTGGGTTATTTCCACACGACCCTGGTTATCTGGAATCGGGTCGCCATGCGGATCGAATTTTGGAAACCCCAAAAACGCATCTAACCGTTCTATCAATTGGCGACTGCTTACATGTTCCAGATCTTCTGCCACGGCATGCACTTCATCCCATTTGAAATTTAACTTTTCACTTAAAAAGAATTCCCACAGGCGATGACGGCGAATGATGTCCAATGCATATTTTTCTCCTTCGGCAGTTAAACGAAAACCCTGATAGGGTTGATAGTGAACAATTTTTTTTGTTTTCAGTTTTTTCAGCATATCCGTTACAGAAGCGGGTTTGGTCCCTATACCTTCTGCCAGATCATTCGTCGTTACTGTTTCTGTTTTCTGTTGTAAGTGAAAAATTGTTTTAATATGATTCTCCTCGCTGGTTGAAAAATTAACCATGTCTAAAATAAAATTTAGACAAACCTAAAAAAAGTATTTCAATTTACCAAGCGATGCAGAATAATTTATTTTACTTTCGGTAAAATTTGCTCAATGTCTGTATTGAAAAAAGGATTGTTTTTTATCATTGTCTTGTTTGTGATGGGTTTATTTTCAGCTTGTAACGAAAAAAAGAAACCACTTGCAGACGGTGAATTAACGGCTGTAAAAGATTTGATTGCCTTATTTCCGAAAGCTTCAGTTGCTTTGTATTTTGGGGATACCGTATTGTTTAAAAAAACAAAAGACACATCAGCAGTAAGCTATAAATCAATTATCAAATTTGTGCCAGACAGTATTTTATCAAAAATTTTTGGAAAAGGATTAAAACCAAAGAGCTATCCCCTAGGTAGCATGGAAGACGAAAGTAAAACAAATTATTTGCTGATGAAAGCAATTGCTGGCGAAACCAAAGCATTGCTTCTTTTTTGTTTTGACAAAAATGAAAAATTTATTGCAGCAATTAATTTATTAAAACCAGATGTATCGCCGATAACTACTCAATCTGTTTCTGTTGACAGAAATTATAATATTTCAAAAATTATTTCGCGACGCAATGCAGATGGAACTGTAAGTGATGGAAAAGATGTTTATATTTTGAATAATGATACCCGAAATTTTATGCTGATAATGACCGAACAGTTAGATGAAAAACTAAAAGAACAGATAAACCCCATTGACACACTGCCACGTAAACAAAAATATGCTGCCGATTACTCATCAGAGAAAAATAATCTTGTATCAATCCGCGATGGGAAAAAAGCAAATCAGTTTATATTTTTTATCCGTTTTGAAAAAGAGAAAGGACAATGTAATGGTGAATTAAAAGGCGAAGCAAAATTTACGGGGAAAAATACGGCAGAGTATAAAGAAAATGGCGACCCATGTGTGATGCAATTTATTTTTTCTGCTGCTTCTGTTACCGTAAAGGAAGTAGATGGTTGCGGATCACATCGTGGTTTGCGTTGTTCTTTTGATGGCAACTATACAAAAAAGAAATATATAAAACCAAAGAAGTAAAAAAGGTAACCCAATCTTGAAATATTTTTCAAACGATTGCACTTCTACTTATCCCCTTATTGTGAATATTTATCATGTATTTCCTGCTTTAAACAAACAGCTGTTTTATTTTTTGCAGTTATATTGCACACTCTTCTAAAATAATTTAAATGAGTTTTAAAAATTTTAAAGTTCCGTACCAGATTGATGATCGTTATTCAAAATCGATCGCTTATTTTTCAATGGAGTTTGCTGTGCATCAACCCTTAAAAATTTATAGTGGTGGTTTGGGTTTTTTAGCTGGTTCGCATATGCGGAGTGCCTACGAATTACGACAAAATCTTATTGGCATTGGTATTTTATGGAAGTATGGATATTACGATCAGGCACGTAATCAGGATCAAACATTGCAGGTAACCTGGATGGAAAAAAATTATTCTTTCCTGGAAGATACCGGAATCAAATTTCAGATTACGGTACATGAACATCCGGTTTGGGTAAAAGCTTATTACCTGAATCCGGAAACTTTTAAGTCGGCTCCCATGTTTTTATTGTCAACCGATCTTCCGGAGAATGATTATGTTTCCCAAACAATTTCTCATCGTTTATATGATGCGAATGTGGCTACCAAAGTCGCTCAGTTTATATTATTGGGCGTAGGTGGAGCAAAATTATTGGATGAAATAGGATTCACTGCTGAACGGTATCACTTGAATGAAGCACATGCAGTCTCTTCTGCTTTTTATTTATATAAAAAATTCAATAAAAATATTGAAGAAGTAAAAAAAAGGTTGGTTTTTACAACACATACACCGGAAGAAGCTGGAAACGAAAAACATGATATTTATCTCTGTCATAAAATGAGTTATTTCTGTGGACTCACCATCGATGAAGTAAAAAAGATCTGCGATCTGCATGATGATAAGTTTAATCATTCGTTAGCAGCATTTCGTTTTGCAAGACTTGCAAATGGTGTTTCTCAATTACATGGAGTTGTTTCAAGAGATATGTGGAAAAAGCAGGAAGGTATCTGCCCCATTATTTCAATTACCAATGCACAAAATTGGCGGTATTGGGCAGATAAACAGTTATACCGTTTTATGGAAGAGGGAAATGATTGGGCTTTTGATGATCGTAAAAAGCATTTGAAAAGAAGAGCATTTGAAATCGTGGCAGATCAAACCGGGAAAGTATTTGACCCAAATATTTTTACTATTGTATGGGCCCGGCGTTTTGCTGGTTATAAAAGAGCCAATATGATAACAACGGATGAAGATCGTTTTGAAAAACTAATAAACAGTACAAAATATCCGGTTCAAATTATTTGGGCGGGCAAACCCTACCCGGTCGATTATCCCGCTATCTCTGAATTCAATAACCTGGTGCACCTGAGTAAGAATTATAAAAACGTGTCGGTGATGATTGGTTATGAACTGGCACTTTCAAAAAGAATGAAGCAAGCTTCAGATGCATGGCTTAATAATCCCAGGGTACCGAGAGAAGCTTCAGGTACCAGTGGCATGACCGCAGCAATGAACGGAGCTGTAAATTTCTCAACAGATGATGGATGGATACCCGAGTTCATGAATCATGGACACAATGGATTTGTAGTGCCCAAAGCTGATTATGCAAATATGGCAACCCATGAGCAGGACGAATATGATTTGAATAAAATGTATGATATTTTAGAAAATGAGATCCTGCCACTTTATTATAATGATTATGATACATGGCGTTCAGTAATGAAAAACGGAATGCGGGATGTTCGTTTTCAGTTTGACAGTAACAGAATGGCACATGAGTATTATGAATTGCTTTATAAATAAAACAGCAATGAAAAAACCTGGAAATGCCCTTTATCGATCAGGGCATTTTTTTTATTCAAAAAAATTTTTGATTAAATTATTTGATGTTATTTGAGTTGGAAAATAATTCACTAATTTATTAATAACTCCTTCAACCAACGCATCGGGACAAGATGCGCCGCTGGTGATTAAAATCTTAACTGGATTTTTTTGTGGCAGATAGCCCGTCGTTATTATTTCTTCTTTAGCATGAAAATTATAATGGCGTATTTCTTTCGCTGAAATTATTTTCTCTTCATTATTGATA
>JANPEU010000098.1:0-25078 GCA_031423175.1 Bacteroidota bacterium | reverse complement strand
GCGGTTAACCACTGCTCGCCATTATACACACTCATCACTACGGAAACTAAAGGTGTTTTTGCATCCATACAGCCAGGGTTAATAAAATCCAGGTTTGATAATTGTTTTTGGTATTGATAGTTGACGCAGTAGTATAGTCTATCCAGTCAAATACTTTATTGTTTTTGTTTCCGAGTAACTCATTTTTTAAATCATTCATCTCCTTTTGCAATAACCATTCATTCACCGGCGCACCAAATCCTTGTTTCTTTCTTTTCAATATTTCTTCTGGTAATAAATGTGAAAAGCTTTCCCGCATCAAAATTTTATCTTCCTGATTACTGATTTTAAATTTTTCTGGTAAAGCAATACAAAACTCGGCAAAATCAACATCAAGAAAAGGAGCACGGAGTTCAAGGCTATTTGCCATTGCGGCCCGATCCGTTTTTACTAAAATATCACCGGGCATATAATCTTGCAGATCCATTCGCATGGCTGCATCTACTGTATTAAATGGTTGTTTAGTGAATTTGTCAAATTGATAACCTGGATTAAATGAAGTTAATTGTTCTAATTCCGCTGATGTGAAATAATTATTTTGTTCAAGATGAATTTTACTTATTTCACTATTTCTGTATTTTGTGTGAAGAATTTTCTTTGCTATATTTTTAGCAAAACCTAAAATTCCATCCGGATTTTGTAGCTGAAAAAGCGGGTTGTACCAACTACTATAACCTGCCATAAGTTCATCACCACCATCGCCGGTAAGTACTACTTTAAATTGCTTCGCTGCCAGCTGGCTGATAAGATAAGTGGGGATGTTTGAAGAATCAGCAAAAGGTTCATCATACACTTCATTCATTTTATCGAACCAATGTGCTATGTTAAAATCGTCCTGATGTAATTCAATATTATTCGTCTTGTATTTATTTGCAATTGTTCTGCTATACGGTAACTCGCTATTATTTTTTCCAAATGAAAAACTGATCGTTGTAAGTTGTTGGGTACTATTTAAAGATGCTAAAGCGGCAACTGTGCTGCTATCAATACCTCCACTGAGAAAACAACCAACAGGCACATCGGCTACTAATTGATCTTTCACTGCTTTATTCAGTAAGCGAAAACACTCTTCTTTTGCTTCTTCTTTTGAAATATGTAATTGCTGTTCGGGTAATTTCCAATAGCTATCAATTTTTATTTCCCCATTTTTAAAAATAAGAAAATGTGCAGGCTTTAATACATGGATGTTTTTATAAATACTATGATGCGGATGAACATATAAATGTTTCAGATAATGTGAAAGAGCTTCTGTGTCTATTTCGGGTTTAATTAATCCCGAAGCAAGTATTGCTTTTATTTCTGAAGCAAAAACCAATTCATTGTTTTCTGTAAGGGCATAATAAAAAGGCTTTTCGCCAAACCGGTCTCTTGCAGCAATAAATATTTGATTCTTTTCATCCCATAAGGCAAATGCAAACATGCCTTTTATTTTATTTACAAAATCAGTTGCTCCATATTTATGATACAAGGCAAGTATCACTTCTGTATCTGAAGTTGTTTGCCAGTTCCAATCGATTTTTTTCTTTTCATCTATAAAACCATAAAATTCCCCGTTAAAAATCAGTGATGCTCCAAAGGGGGAGTGCATAGGTTGATCGCCTGTGCTTAAATCAATAATGCTTAATCGCCGATGGCCTAAAATACAGTTTTCAAAAACAGCCAGGCCCTCACCATCCGGTCCACGGTGGCTAATTGCATCAGTCATTTGTATGACTTTTTGCTTATGCTGTTGTGTATTTTTTCCGGCGATACCGGCAATGCCGCACATGAATTCGTATTTCGTTCAAATTTAAAGTGAATTAAGGGTAGCTGCTAATTTTTCTCAACTAAATACAAAAGGGTTGCTTTCACACAACCCTTAATAAAATAGTTAATCGAATTAATCTTTTTGTTTATCCGTTTTCCTTTTTTTCCATGCCATGAATAAGGCTACTCCTAATAACGCAAGTAGCAAGTAAGAAGTTATTGCTGTAACTTTTCTTCCCAGATAATAACCTTCTGGTTCAAACCTGAATTCAATATTATGTTTACCTGCCGGTACCGCTAATCCACGCAATACGTAGTTTGTTTTTACAATCGGGGCTTCTTTCCCGTCTATAAAAGCTTTCCAACCTGCCGGGTAATAAATTTCACTGAATACGGCAAACTGATTGCCTGATGAATTAAATGAATAGGAAATTTTATCATTTTCATTCTTTTCTAATTTAATAGTTGCTGTACTATCAGCCACCGGAAGATTCGGTATGGATGATTTGAAAGATTCCTGAACAAAGGCCGTATCTGCCGGGTGAAAATTATTTAATGCATTCATTTCCTCATCTGCATTTTTAACAAATTGTACATGATCTACAAGCCAACAGGCTCCTAAGGCTCCATCATTTTTTTGCATTCCGGTAGTTTGACCATAAGTCACCAATTGAGAATTGGATTCTTTCTGAATAAAATATTTTGTATTCAGCATATTTAATACAGCCATATTTGGGCTATTACTCAATTGACGTTCTATTAAATCTGCATAGAGACGGAGTTTAGCTGCATGATAACCACCCACTGAATTGTAAGTATATGAAGTTATATTTTCGGCAAAATGATCACCGGAGAAATTGAAAACACGGAAATACGATTTGTCGGCCAATATTTCTTCGTCTGTTTTATTTTTTACAAATACGTTCTCATTTTCTGATTTTTCCTGGTAACTTTCTTTGTTCAGGTAATTTTTATCTATCGTAATCAAATCAATTAATACCAATATCGAAAGTGAAATAACAGCCAGCATCGGTTTTTTTGATTTGTAAATAAAACCCCAGATGATAAAAACTGCGGCAAGTATGAATCCGAATGAACGAAGAATGTCATTCATGAATAATGATTTCCGGTCAGCTTTTAATCCATCAAAAAAAGATTTCACAGCTTCCAGCAATTGTGGTTGATTTGAAGTACGTACCTGTTTCATTATTTCAGTATCCATACTACTCATATAGCTAAAGGACAGATAGGAGAGTAAGAGTAAAACAAATAATGCGACCGTTGCAATTAACCCTTTTTTCAAATCGGTTAGCATCGATTTATTTTCTTTGTTAAGAATTGCGTTTACACCTAATGCAGCCATTACGGGTATGAGGAGTTGTGGTATCACCATTATCATACTTGGTGCACGGAACTTATTATAAAAGGGTAAAAGGTTAAAAACAATATCATTAAACTCTTTAAAATAAGAACCCCATGATAAAACAATAGCAATTAAAATTGCAGCAAGCATTCCCCATTTATATTTTTTATCAATTACAAAAAAGCCAAGCAGAGCAAGAAAACAAACCACGGCGCCTGCATACGGTGGACCTGAAGTGCCAACACTGCCACCCAAATCTGCAATACCACCCCAATAGGATGTTACCGGAAGTTGTTGTTGCAATTGTTCCGGCAATGTTCTTAATACTTCCAGTGTTTTTGATTTTTCTTCATCAATTTCTTTAAAGCCACTGCTACCACCATACATACGGGGAGCAATCATCACTAAGGGTTCAGCGATATTTAAACTATAGGCAAATGCATAATCTCTGTCCAACCCGTCTTTTGATTTATTATCTTTTTTAGAAGTTGTATCTGTTAAATACGATGCGCCGCCACGTATTGTATATTTCTGATATTCATATGTGGGCAGTAAACCCACTGCATTATTCATTGCTCCCGTAAGCGCAGCCGCTGCAGTTACGGATAAGGCGATGAATAAGTGTTTATATTGTTTTTCCCGGATCCAGTTAATTGCAAAAAATAATGTGATGAATGCAATTGCAATAAATAAATAATAAACAATCTGCGGATGATTCATGGCTATCATGGTTGCAGAAAATAATGCGGTGAGTGCTGCGCCGGTAAAATATTTTTTTTCGTAAATCAATAGTACGGATGCAAGAACGGCAGGCATATAGGCTATTGACCACATTTTAGTAACATGACCAGCAGTAATGATAACCGGATTGTAGGTGGCATATGCAAATGCCAATGCACCAAGTATTCCAACTACGGATCGCAATCCCAAAACAATACATAAAAAATAAAAGCATAGGCTGGCAAGAAAGAAGAATTGTATAGGCTCGGGCAAACCCAATGTTAGCACCTTATGTACGATTGATGGAATAAAACTATTGCCAGGTGCGCCAATTTGAAAACCGGGCATACCGCTAAACACACTATTGATCCAGAGTGGGTACTGACCATGTATATTTTTATACTCAATACTACTTTGCACAGCGCCTTTCCAGCTCGTTATGTCATGCTGCGAAACTACTTTGCCTTGCAAAGCAGGGCTGCAATAGATAACAGCAACCACTAAAAAAATGAGGACAGCGATGAGGTGAGGTAAAATTTTCTTAAACAAATCTTTATTCATAGTAACCATTTATAAGGCTGACAAAATAATGCTATTTTACACGAAATTCGTTTATGCGCTGGCTATTATTTTTGTCAAGACTGGCTTTTATCTGCGGATTTGCTTTTCTGCTCAGTTTCCTGGGTTTATTTTTTAAATGGATAGAAAATCAGGAGCTACTAGGCACACTTATAATTATTGGTTATGTACTTGGAATCATTATACTTCCGGTAAGTTTAATTGGCTATTTGGTTTTATGGTTATTAAGAAAAAAACCGGGTCTTATAGTTCCCAAATGGTTAGTTATCGTAAATATTTTATTTTTGATAGTATTACTCACCTATATATTTTTTTTAAATGATCCATACTATAATAAAGGATAAACCAACAAGGCTTTTTATTTTGCTGGCTGGTTTTTTTGTAGCCAATGCTTTAATAGCTGAGGTTATTGGCGTAAAAATATTTTCATTAGAAGATACTGCCGGTATTGACCGGGCAAATATCAACTTGTTTGGAAGTAATTTCAGTTTTCACCTTACAGCCGGTGTGTTACTTTGGCCCGTTGTATTTGTAATGACTGATATAATAAATGAATACTATGGACCCAAAGGAGTACGGTTTCTTTCTATACTTGCAGTGGGTTTAATCAGCTATGCATTTGTAATGTTTTCTGGCGCAATCAGTCTGTCACCTTCAGAATATTTTACATTAGGTAAAAATTTACCGGATGCAAACAGTGCATATAAAGGTGTATTAGGTCAGGGGATGTGGATTATCATTGGATCTTTAGCGGCATTTTTGATCGGTCAGGTTTTGGATGTTTATATTTTTCATAAAATAAAAAACAGGACTGGTGAAAAAAATATCTGGCTACGTGCAACCGGTTCTACATTGGTATCTCAGTTGATTGATAGCTTTGTTGTTTTATTTATCGCATTTTATGTTGGACGAAGAATTCAAACGAATCAGGGTGATCCATGGACATTGCATCAGATTTTAGTTACCGGTACCGGGAATTATATTTACAAATTTGTAGTAGCTATTTTATTGACACCCGTAATTTATCTTGTCCATAACCGGATTGAAAAATATTTAGGACATGATAAAGCTGCTGCAATGAAAAAAGCTGCGATGGAGTAGGGGATTAGGGATTGGGAATTAGGAATTGGAGTAAGTGCCTCTTGCATGCAATTTGAAATCTTCAATCTTCAGTATTCAATTTTCAATAACCGGGCTATTATCTTATCAATCGGAAGTGTTACACTTTCTTCATTAAAATTTTCCCAGTCTATAAACCGGAACGTTTCAATTTCTTTTGTGGTTTCGTAAACTTTTAATTGAGCTTCATCAAAATCAAAAGGCTTGTTGCGCAATGGAACAGAAATTTCTTCCAATGCTTTTGCAGAATAATAAATGGAAAGTATTTGTTGCCCTTCTCTAAATGCGCTGGGTTGAAAATAGTCAGTTGTATAAATATGGTCACCAATTTCAACTGTAAGATTCATTTCTTCTTTGAATTCACGTTTCAGACAATCTTTTGTCCCTTCTCCAAACTCAAGTCCGCCTCCAGGAAATTTGGTGAACATGCCACCACGGATATATTCATCGCTTACCAATACCTGCTTTTTTTCATTGATAAGTATGCCATAAACCCTGACGGTGATAATCATTGTTGTCTTTGTTTAATAATATCCAGGTGATGTTCGGTATGATAAATTGTAAAATAGCAAAGTTCACGCAATGTAATTTTTCCCAATAAAGGGTGAGGGGCTAAATAATTATCCAGTTGTTCTTCTTTCCAATTGTTTTCAAAAGTTTGGAGGTAAGCTGAAGAAATTTTCATCCATTTGTTTATAAGATTTTCTTTTGATGTATCTGAAATAGATTTGGGAATAAAAATGCCAGATGCTTTTCCTCCGGCGTCCAATTTCGCAAGGTATTTTTTAACAAGCTCTTCATAAGTACGGGATGAACGGTTCGGTTTGCCAGTATAAAGTCTTAGAATAAATTTTGGAAGTGAGTATGCCAATTTTGTTTGTTTTGTGGAAATGACAAGATGGTCAACATTCTGTGCTATTGACCATTTGTCGGTAGGTTGACGAAAAAAAATCTCATCAGAAATATTCAAACAATAATCAGAAAATTCTCCAAAAATCTTATTAGATGCTGCGATGATTTCGACTTTATACATAAATTATATTTCAACGGTGCCTTCAAAAACTTTTTCAGCGGGACCGCAAAGCCAGATATTGACAAAGCCTTCATCATTTAGCTTATCATACTCTACGCTTAAAGATCCTCCGGTGGTTTTCACTTCTACTTCATTAAATCCATTTTCATTGTGCCAGCAAACTAATGCTGCAGCAGTAACTCCGGTACCGCAACTTAATGTTTCATCTTCTACACCACGTTCATAAGTGCGGACAAATATTTTGTCTACTTCTTCCATTTGCTCCACAAAATTTACATTAATTCCTTCTTTTTCAAATTCCTTACTAAATCTTATTTCATTTCCTTTTTTATATACATCTACCTGCATAACATCCGATACCAGTTTAATATAATGTGGGGAACCCGTATCTAAAATAAAATCGCTATGAAATTTTTGTATATGATTTACATCTTTCATTTTTAAAGAAACAATTCCTTCTGTATCAATCTCTGCTTCATGCTCACCATCATAAGCAATAAACTTATAAACTTCTTTATGAATGCCAAGATGGTAAGCAAATTTTATAATACATCTTGCTCCATTACCACACATGCTGCCTTCTTTACCATCGGCATTATAATATTTCATTTCAAAATCGTAATTGCTTTTTTCATTCAGTAGCATCAATCCGTCTGCACCGATACCAAAACGGCGGTCGCAGATTCTTCTTACCTGATCGTTTGAAATGGCCTTATAAAGATTGATACGGTTATCCAGTATCACAAAATCGTTGCCAGTGCCCTGATATTTGTAAAATTCTATTTTCATTGTGAGTGCTTAAAGATTTAAATATTTGTTGAAAATATTTCAACAAACTTAGATATTAAATTTTCAACTGTCGCTTTTCCATCTTTCGAAAATTCTTTTTTCACCCGGTTGGCAACAATTGCATTAATGGCAAGGCAATTATGTCCAAGTAATTTTCCCAATCCATAAATTGCCGATGTTTCCATTTCAAAATTAGTGATGCGATGATTTCCGAACCTGAATTCAGATAACCGGTTTACGAGATCAGGGTTTTTTAATCCCAATCTTAATACTCTGCCCTGTGGGCCATAAAAACCCGGACAGGTAACCGTAATGCCCCGATGAAAACCTGTTACAAAATGTTTAAGTAAAGAACCGGCAGCACTACTGATATAAGGATGGCTCATTTGCCCCTGCATTTGCGTATGCGTAACAAAAGATTGAATCAAGTGTTTTTCTTCATCATTTTGTTCATGTCGATAAAAATTTAAAAGGTTGTCGATACCAAGCCCGTGTGTAGATGCAACAAAACTATCAACCGGAATATCGCCTTGTAAAGATCCGGAAGTACCGATACGGATAATATTAAGAGTCGTAAGTTTTGGTTTAATTAATCGTGTTTGAAAATCAATATTGACCAAGGCATCGAGTTCGTTCATTACAATATCAATATTATCGGGGCCAATTCCGGATGAAAGTGCAGTAAGTCTTTTTTTGTTTACAAATCCCGTATGAGAAATAAATTCGCGATGCTGCCTTTTAATTTCGATTTTGTCAAAATGCTTGCTTACTTCTTTTACTCTATCCGGGTCGCCAACGGTGATTACTGTTTCTCCAATTTCATCTGGTCGAAGATCGAGATGATAAACGGCGCCGCGAGGATTGATGATTAATTCTGATTCGGCAATTCGACTAATACTCATGATTTATAGCTTAAGTTTTGGAGGAAATGTTTTACATTTGTTCCCGTTTCGGATTCTCCAAAGGAGTCCTTTGGACAAATCTAAAATGTAAAATTTGAAATTTGCAATCTTAAATTTGAAATAAAGATAAGGTTCTGTGGCCGAGTGGCTAGGCTCAGCTCTGCAAAAGCTGCTACAGCGGTTCGAATCCGCTCGGAACCTCGAAAGTCATCAAAGAAATTTGGCGACTTTTTTTATTTTAAAAAAATAATTTGTTCTGTGTCCGCCATCGGCGGATAAGCTCAGCTTTGAAAAATGTGCTACATCCCGCTAGAAGCGGGATCGGAACCTCAAAAGTCATCAAAGAAATTTGGCGACTTTTTTTATTTTAAAAAAATAATTTGTTCTGTGTCCGCCATCGGCGGATAAGCTCAGCTTTGAAAAATGTGCTACATCCCGCTAGAAGCGGGATCGGAACCTCGAAAGTCATCAAAGAAATTCGGTGACTTTTTTTATTTCGTCAAACCCGAAATTAATTCTTTATGCTGCGGATATTTTGAAATCAAATCATTTCTTTCTGCCATTTCAAACTCTGCAAAATCAAACCCAGGTGAAACAGTACAGCCAACCAATGAAAAGCTTCCGCCCGCATTTAATTTGGATGCAAACCAGTTGCCTGCTATTATAAAACAAAAAAGCGATTCCCCTTCATCAATATTTTTACCCAATAAATGTTTAGTAAGTAAACCGTCTTTATTTATTTCATAAATAACTAAGGTATCTCCATCATAAAAATGCCATAACTCATCCGATTGAATTTTATGAAAAGCTGAGAATTCATTTTTTTGTAACAGGTAATAAATATGTGTGCAGGCTGATCTGCTTCCGTGAAAATTTTCAGGAAGCGAAGTCTTGTCTAAAGTAAGTAATGAAGTATAGGCTCTTGAATAGGCGCCACCTTCAGGATGTATTTCAAGTTTGAGATGATTGACCCAATCATTAGCAGTGCGATGCTTCATTCAAATCAATTTTCAATATAAACCTTACGGCCATTTAATAAGGTGAGTGAATCCAAGGCTTTGGTTGTATCGGTTGTAGAAACGGGGAGTAACATGATAATTTTATAATCAACGGAGTCTTTTGTTACCATTTTTACATTCCAGCCAAATGTTTTCAATTGTTTTAATCTTTCAAAAGCTCTTGGTGCTTTAAAGTTATCCAATACAAATTTATAATTGGTAACTTTTGCTGATGGAGAGATAATTACAGTAGAAGTATCTTGTTTTGTAAGAGTTGGATCCTGAACAAGAGTTGTTTGATTTGGGTCAGAAATTATTTCATTTTTTTCAGTTTTAGAACTATTTGTTTTTTTATACAATAAATAGCCGCCCAACACCACTATACCTAATCCTATTAAAATAAATAATGCGATTGCAGGCTTACGCCAGTTTATTTTTTGTGGGTCTTTTAAAAACACCGATTTAAAATCCAATACTTCTTCTACTTCTTCGGCTTGTTCTTTTATTGCTTTGTCTTTTATTTTTTCCGCAAAAAAATTGCCTGCTGTAAATTCATATTGCGCATCTCTTGTTTTTGTTATAATACCTACTCCCTCCAGATCAAATGGTTTGCCGATATTCATAAATTGCTGCGCCAGTTCCAAAAAGCTTTCAAGATCTGATGTAGCGAGAGCTTTCATTTTGCCGGTATGGATAGAAATAAAACTTACAAGATCACTATCCGTTTTGGTAGCAGGATAATTTTCAAATGTAATGATGCCTTGTATTTCAGACTTAGTAGTGCGTCCAGATTCTGATTCAGGAATTTCGGTACTACTGAGGGTAAAGGTACCGATGCCTTGCAGATCCAATTTTTTGTTGGTATAAAGAAACTGCGCTAATAATTGAGATAATTTCAAAGTGTTGGATTTAATGGCTCACAAGATAGAAATTTTATAGAGAAATCAATTTATAGCGTACCGATTAATTAAATTTGCCGGGATTATGCTTACTCAAAACGAAAAAGACTTTGTCGAATTCTGGGAAAAGAACCGGGAACAACGAAAAAAGACACGAAAACAGCTTTTCATCGGATTGCCATTTGGCGTTTTGATCGTATCATTAATATTGGCAAGTTCTTTATCCGGCTGGTATAAACGTGCAGAAATGGTATTGAATGTAAATGCTTCGCTGGTGCTGGTTCTAATAATTGCTTCTTTACTGATTGTAGCTTTTATAATAATATTTTCTGCACACCACCGCTGGGATATGGATGAGCAACGTTATCAGGAATTTAAAAGCCGGGATAAAAATTCTTAGAATTGAGTTCTACATCAGGCAGCGAATAGTTCTTGTTAGTTGTCATTACCCCTGAACCTCCTATATTTGCGCAAAATTTTTATTAATGACACGAAAATATTTATTTGTTTCAATTTTATCGTTAGCTTTTTTGCAAATATCTTGTTTAAAAGATAAGGAGGTTTCATGTGATTATTCTCCTTGCAGATTTGTAGCACCGGCGTCTGAAATTGCCGATTTAACAAGCTATCTTACAATTAACAGTTTAACAGCTACAAAACATTGTAGCGGATTATCTTATTCAATTACTGATATGGGTACTGGCAAACAGCCAGATGCATGTAGCGGAGTTAGTGTAAAATACACCGGGAGGCTTACAAACGGGAATATTTTTGACGAGAGAATAGTAACGCCTTTAGGATTAGACTTGACTTCAGTCATTACCGGATGGCGAACTGGAATTCCATTAATCAAAGAAGGTGGAAGAATGACTTTATATATTCCACCTTATTTGGGATATGGTGCGCAGGATAGAAAAGATGCTAACGGAAATATTATAATACCTGGCAACTCAATCTTAATTTTTACAATCGAATTAATTGCTGTTTTATAAGTACAAACCAGTACTAACTGCGAAATGAAGCCGTGCACTGCAAAGTGGCGGCTTCTTTATTTATATTTGTATAAATCGTTTGTAAAAATGCAAGAGGCCATTTCTGTTTTTGACATGTTGAAAATTGGTGTGGGTCCATCCAGTTCACATACACTCGGCCCTTGGCGTGCTGCTCAATTTTTTTTAAAAACTTTGGTTGATAAAAATTTATTACAAGAAGTAACAGCTGTACGGGTTTTACTTTATGGTTCATTGGCAAAAACAGGGAAAGGGCATGGTACAGATGTGGCAGTGCAATTAGGCTTAAGTGGCGAAGACCCGGTAACCATTGCTATAAATGCAATCAGCAGCCGCATTGCGGATATAGTAGTTATGAAAAAAATAATTCTGGGAGGATTACATGAAGTTCAGTTTGACCCGCATGAGGATATTGAATTTTTCTTAAGTGAATCATTACCTTTTCACCCCAATGCGTTAACCTTTCTTGCTAATTGTACCAACGGTGAAAACATTTCAGAAACATATTATAGCATTGGCGGTGGGTTTGTAGTAAAGGAGGGAGAAGGTCTATCAACAACAAAAGCATCTATTCACCTGCCTTTTCCCATCAATACGGCAAATGATTTACTGCATTGGTGTATGAAAACAGGAATGGCTTTGAACGAAGTAGTGATGGAAAATGAAAATGCATGGCGACCCGAAAAGGAAACCCGGGATGGAGTTTTAAAAATTTGGAAAGTAATGAGTGAATGTATATACCGGGGTTGCCATACAGAAGGAATACTACCGGGGGGACTGAATGTAAAACGCCGTGCAGCTGAGTTAAATAAAAAATTATTGAAAGGGAAAAAGTATAATGATTATCAAAATTGGGTTGCTACCATTCGAGCCGGGGGAAATTCATTTAATTATATTTTAGATTGGGTAAGTTGTTTTGCACTTGCCGTAAATGAAGAGAACGCATCATTCGGCAGAGTGGTAACAGCACCAACAAATGGAGCTGCAGGCGTAATACCAGCCGTGTTGCAATATTATATCGTATTTGGCGATGGAAATACAGATGATAAAATAATCCGCTTTCTTTTAACAGCATCTGAGATAGGAAGTATTTTTAAAAAAGGTGCAACGCTATCAGCTGCAATGGGTGGTTGCCAGGCAGAGATTGGCGTATCAAGTGCAATGGCTGCTGCGGCACTTACAGAAAGTATGGGGGGAACACAAAAGCAGGCATTGATGGCAGCGGAGATTGCAATGGAGCATCATTTAGGCCTTACTTGCGATCCGATTGGAGGATTGGTACAGATACCCTGTATAGAACGGAATACAATGGGAGCAATAAAAGCAATTACTGCTTCGCAATTGGCATTGCAAAGTTCTCCTGACTTTGCAAAAGTTTCTTTGGATGCAGTCGTAAAAACAATGTGGGATACTGCAAAAGATATGAATTATAAATACAAGGAAACGGCCGATGGTGGATTAGCTGTTAATGTGCCGATTAGTTTACCTGAGTGCTGACAAGAATTAGAAAACTTCCTGATCTAAATCAGATCGTGTTATGAATGATTAAAATAATTTCAATAAATATTTTTGGTTAAGATAAGAGTATGCAAATTCAGAAAAACAGTTCTCTCAAAGCATTTAATACATTTGGTATTGATGTAAGGGCAAAGCTTTTTGTTGATTTTTTAAGTGTTGATGAACTTGAAGAACTAATATCTGATAATACAGAACGTAATACTTTACTTCTAGGTGGTGGCAGCAATATTCTCTTTACAAAAAATTTCGATGGACTTGTTTTGAAAAATGAAATTACCGGAATTGATCTCCTTCATGAAGATGGGGAATATCTTTATGTAAAAGCAGGAGCAGGTGAGAACTGGCATCGGTTTGTTTTGTATTGTATTGAACGAAACTGGGCAGGTGTTGAAAATCTTTCACTGATACCGGGAAACGTTGGGGCATCACCGATGCAAAACATCGGGGCATATGGAGTTGAATTAGAAAATATTTTTCATTCGCTTGAAGCATTTCATTTAACCGAAAAAAAAGTTCACACGTTTACAAAATCTGATTGCGAGTTTGGTTACCGGGATAGTTCTTTTAAGAAAAAATATAAAAATCAGTTTGCGATTCTATCGGTTACCTTCAAATTATACAAACATCCAATCTTTCACATAAGTTATGGAGCTATACAGCAAGAACTGGATAAAATGGGAATACAGGAGTTAACTATAAAAAATATTTCGCAGGCTGTTATTAATATTCGTTCTTCAAAGTTGCCCGACCCAAAATTAATTGCCAACGCAGGAAGCTTTTTTAAAAACCCGGAAGTATCAACAGCCAAGTATGAAGAATTAAAATTATCTTTTTCTGCTATTATTGCTTTTCCGTTAACAAATGGAAATGTAAAACTTGCAGCAGGCTGGATGATTGAACAATGCGGTTGGAAAGGTGTAAGAAGTGGAGATGCAGGTTGCCATGATAAGCAAGCGTTGGTTTTAGTAAATTATGGAAATGCTACGGGTAAACAGATTTATAATTTGAGTGAAGAAATCGTTTTAAGTGTAAAAGAAAAATTTGGAGTTGAGTTAGAAAGAGAGGTTAATATTTTTTAACTATTAGGAAGCAACAATAAATTTTAATACCTTGTTATTTAAACCAAAAACAAACTGTATGAAAAAAATCATCTTAACCATGCTGGGTATTGTATTAATTACAGGCTCAGCATTAGCTCAAAAGGAAAAAGAAGCATCAGAAAATACCGGAAAACCATCTAAGGCAGTTTATGGTGAGTTTGGAGGAAGTGGATTGATTTTTTCAGGAAACTTTGATATGCGGTTCAAAGGTCACAAAGGTCTTGGCTTTCGAGCTGGTATCGGTTTTTTTGCAGCCAGTGATGTTTCAGTAGTTACTTTTCCGTTAGGACTAAATACTCTTATTGGAAATGGACCTCATTATTTTGAATTAGGTGTAAGTGGTACACTTACTACGGCATCAGTTACATTTTTTGAAGAAACTGATAAAGCAAGTGCCTGGTTTTTTATGCCACATTTTGGATACAGGTTTACAAAACCATCTAAAAGTTTTAATGGAAGAATTTATGTTGGTCCTGTAATAGCAGGTGGTAGTGCCTTTTTTCCATGGGGAGGATTATCTGTAGGATATACATTATAAAATTAATTTTCAATTATACGAAAAAGCCCTTTTTCAAAGAAGGGCTTTTTTAGTTAATTCAAATCTTCACCATCCATTTCATCGTCATAATTTTTTACTGTACCCAAATTCATCATACTTCCCATTAAATCGGCAAATTCAATTTTTGTTTCCAGTATTTTTTTACTTATGAGTGAGTAGGACGACAAACCGTGCAATACAAACTCCATCATCAAAGCAGTTTGTTCTTCATTGGCTTTAGGAAAATGTTTTTTAACTAATGAATGCAATCCATCCACTTTATATAGCAATAGTATTTTGTCTTTATCTTTTGTATTAAAAAAAATATCCAGGTTATTTCCTTTGTCGAACCAGGCTGAAATAGAACGATACGGATTCTCAATTTCCTTTACCTCTGTTGATGGCTTACCCGTATTTCTTTTTTTCTTCAGCAATTCCGGGTTAGGAAAATATTGAATGAATTGTGTTCGGATCGCTTTATCCATTAAATTCATAGCTACCTGGTAAGGACCTTCCTGCTCGCCTTCATATACGAGTTCTATTTTTCCGGTAATGGATGGGATAATGCCAATTAAATCGCTTACCCAAACCTGGGTTTGTCCACCGGATTCTCTGAATTTTTCATCATTCAGAATTGCTCTTCGCTCTGCCGTACTTACAATATTTTCATATGCAGAAATAGTAAGTCTTGCACTTACTCCACTTTTTTTATCAACGAGTTCACTTCCTCTTGCTTCAAATGCTATTTGCTCTATCAATCGTTTTATTAAATCGCTGATATTTACTTTTTGTTTTTGTTCATCACTTACAGATGCTTCCTGTTCGGTAATCGCCAACGCATTTTCCAGACTTTTTGGATAGTGAGTTAGTATTTGACTTTCTATTCTGTCCTTAAGTGGCGTTACGATTGATCCCCGATTTGTATAATCTTCAGGATTCGCCGTAAACACAAATAAAATATCCAGTGGCAACCTCAATTTGAATCCGCGAATTTGAACATCGCCTTCTTCTAAAATATTAAATAATGCAACCTGGATTCTTGCCTGTAAATCCGGCAGTTCATTTATTACAAAAATACTGCGGTTGCTTTTTGGAATTATTCCATAATGAATAACCCGTTCATCTGCAAAACTCAATTTAAGATTAGCTGCTTTTATTGGGTCAATATCACCAATTAAATCAGCAACGCTAACATCCGGTGTTGCCAACTTTTCTCCATACCGTTCGCTGCGGTGCATCCACCTTATCAGGGTTTCATCACCTTGTTCCTGAATTAATGCAATGGATGATTTTGAAATCGGGTTTAATGGATCATCATTTAATTCGCTCCCGGCTATTACAGGTATATATTCATCCATCAGTTCTGTCATCAACCTTGCCATTCGGGTTTTTGCCTGTCCACGTAAACCCAGAAACAAAATATTATGCTTACTCAGCAATGCCCTTTCTACATCCGGTATCACCGTTTCTTCAAAACCAATAATGCCGGGAAAAGTTTCTTCTTTGTTTTTTAAACGGGTAATAAGATTTTGACGAATTTCTTCTTTAATGCTTTTGGATTGATAGCCGCTTGCTTTCAGTTCTCCAAGTGTTACTATATTTTGAATTTTCATATTTATGTTTCCAGTCCCGATTGTTTCGGGATAATTCTATTTGGCTTCCGTTGCGTCGCACTCTTGTGCTTAAAATTTTCTATTCAGCGTTTTTCACCACATAGTAACTTAGAACACATTTGTAAACCACTTAGCCTATGAGAAAACCTATGTTCCTATGTTTCTATGTGGTTCAATTTAATTTTATTAAGTCCATGTTCAGTCATTGCATGGGAGCTTTAATAAACTGTTTTTCTTTTTCCTGATTCGAAATCCTTAAAAACAAATGCACCCAGTTTATCCAGCGATGCAAAAAAAGCTTTGCCATTATTCATTTCAGTAAACTCCTGAACAAATCGTTGCAGGTAGGGATCTGTAGCAATCATAAATGTAGTAATGGGTATTTTCAATTTTTTGCACTGTGCTGCAAGATTAATGCAACGGTTCACAACTTTTCTATCTATACCAAAACTATTTTTATAATACCGTTTGCCAATTTTTAAACAGGTAGGTTTACCATCGGTAATCATAAAAATCTGTTTATTCGGATTTTTTCTTCTTCTCAGAATATCCATTGCCAGTTCCAGACCTGCTACCGTATTTGTATGAAAAGGTCCGACTTGTAAATACGGCAAATCTTTTATTTCAATAGTCCATGCATCATTGCCAAATACAACAATATCCAATGTATCTTTTGGATATTTTGTTGTAATCAATTCGCTCAGGGCCATGGCTACTTTTTTAGCTGGTGTTATTCTGTCTTCTCCGTATAGAATCATTGAATGGGAAATATCAATCATCAGTACAGTACTTGTCTGCGATTTAAAATCTGTTTCGCGGATAGTAAGATCATCTTCCTGTAACCTGAAACTATCAATGCCATGATTGATTTGTGCATTGCGGATGCTTTCTGTAAAATCAATTTGCTCTGGCATATCTCCAAACCGGTAAGGCCTTGTTTCAGGATTCGTTTCATCACCCATACCGGGTTTAAAACTCCGATGATCTCCTTTTTTTGTTTTCTTTAGTTTGCCAAAAATTTCTTCCAAACTTTTTTTACGAATACCCTGCTCTGTTTTAGGTGTAATTTTTATTTCGCCAGGTTGATTATCGTCTGTAATATATCCTTTGTCTTTTAGCTCATCAATAAAATCGCCTACACCATATTCATCATTTGTTAATTGATATTGTTTATCCAGTTCATTCATCCACGATAATGCTTCTGCTACATCGCCACTCGTATAGGTCAGTAGTTGCATAAAGATATCCAGCAACTGTTGAAATTTAGTTTTGCCTTCAGTATCTGGATTATATTTTGAAAAATTAAAACCTTTCATTTCGGGTATGCAAATTACTACAAATACGCATTAGGAATCAAACAGAAAAAAATGAAGGATGTTAAAAACAAAAAATTTAATCATATTGAGTTTTTGTATAAGCATAACCTGATTCTATGAACTCAATGTTAGACAATAGTACTCCTGAGCCTGGCAACAATTATGTGAATTGACTTGAAGTAATTGGAATTAATTCCGGAAAATAAAGAACCCCGCCAATGGCAGGGTTCTTTATCAGGTATATTAAAAAATTATTTTTTTACTTCATGTTCATCGGATACACCTAAAGGTTTGCTCTTAGCAATATCTACCAGTATTGGTGCCGCTACAAATATAGATGAGTAGGTACCGGTGATAACACCAATCAACATAGCAAATGCAAATCCTTTTGTTACCTCTCCGCCTACTAAGAAAAGGATAAGGATCGTAATAAATACCGTGAGTGAAGTCATAATAGTACGACTCAGGGTATCATTGATAGCACGGTTAATAATGGTGGCTTTCGATTCTCCTTTCATTATACGGCTGTATTCACGTATCCTGTCAAATACAATTACCGTATCGTTCATGGAGAATCCAATTACCGTAAGTACTGCTGCAATAAAATGTTGGTCTATTTCCAATGGGAAAGGAACTATATTTTTTAAAAAAGAAAAAACGGCCAACGTTATAAATACGTCGTGTAGCAATGCAACGATGGTACCAAAAGAATATCGCCAGTCACGGAAACGGATTAAGATATAAATGAAAATGATAAACAATGCAAAAAGAGTTGCTTTCACGGCGCCTTTCTTCAGGTCATCAGCTATTGTTGGTTTTACGGTTGATTTACTCAGCACTTCTGTTTTGCCATGCGCCTTTAATCCACTTTGCAGTTTATCCTGAATAATTGAATCTGCTTCAGGTCTCGTATCATTTATTAAATATGAAGTCGTGATTTCAAGCGTCTGTGTATTACCCACTGTTTTGATGATCGAGTTTTCACCACCAAATGCAGTTTTTAATTCCGTACGTACCTGCTCAACATTTACTTCTTTATCAAATTTTACTTTATAACGATGACCACCACTGAACTCAACGCCATAATTAAATCCGTTGAAATAAGAAGCAATACCCAATGCAAGTACAAACATAGAAATAACATAAGCATACTTACGATATTCAATAAATTTAAATTTTGCATGTTTGAATACACGACGGCTTACACCCGTAAAATATTCAAGATGTTTCTTCTTATTAGTAAACCATTCAGTTACCCAGCGGCTCAATAAAATTCCGCAGAATAAGGATAAAGTAATACCCAGCATTTGCGTGGTTGCAAAACCACGTATAGGTCCTGTTTTGAAAAAGTTAAACAATATCAAAGCAGTTAAGAATGTAGTAACGTGAGCATCAATAACGGGTGGTAATGATCTTTTATATCCTTCCTGTATTGCACCCAGATATCCTTTACCCTTTGTCAATTCTTCTTTTATACGTTCATAAATAATTACGTTTGTATCCACAGCCATACCAATAGTTAATACCAGACCTGCAATACCTGGTGCAGTTAGCGTGGCACCTAATCCCGCCAAGATACCAACGGTAAAAAGTAAGTTTAGTATCAATGCAATATTTGCAATCCATCCACTGGTGTTATAATAAATTAACATCAACAAAAAGATAACAATGAATGAAATCATAAATGCTAATGCACCCCCACGTACTGCTTCTTTACCCAATGTAGCACCCACTTCCTGGTCTTGTACAATTTTAGCCGGAGCTTCTAATCTTCCCAGTTTTAAAATATTTGCAAGGTCTGTTGCTTCTTCAATTGAAAAACTTCCGTTGATTACAGAACTTCCACCGCCAATTTTTTCCTGTGCAATTGGTGCAGAGTAAACTATATTATCAACTTCAATGGCAATTGGAATTCTGTCTTTAGCACTTCTTTCAGTTAAGTTTTCCCAAATACGGGCACCCGTATTATTCATCGTCATTGATACATTGGGTTTACCATCCAACTGGTTAAAATCTTGGCGTGCATCCGTAACCACATCGCCCTGCAATGCGGCTTTTCCACCATTTGATTTAATAAAATAAATGGGAAGTGTTTTTTTATTTTTTGGATCATCAGGAATTCCATATGCCAATCTTGCTCCTGGAAAATGACGACTTAATGCGTCTGATGATAAATATTTTCTTACAATAGCGGAATCAGATACCTGAACTAAGAACTGGCCATCCGGTGAAATTTTTACAAACTCAGTAAGTGTTCTTTTAGTTTCAGTAGCCGAAGCTGTTTTTTTGGCAGCTGCAGTATCAGGCAATTTATCCAGATCTGATAGCTTGTCTGTTGGTTTAGTTGTTGGTGTTGTAGTTACAACCGGTTTTGGTTTTGATGTATCAATCACTTTTTTGTCTGATAAAGTATCAGTAGTTATCACTACACCTTTCATGAAATTATCAAAATCGCCTTCTACTTTCTGCATAGCAGTTGATAGTTCTGCTTGTGTATAGGCTTCCCAAAATTGCAAATTTGCAGAGGACTGAAGTAGTTTTCTTACCCGCTCTTTATCCTTAATTCCTGGAAGTTCAACAGAAATAATCTGACGATCTACTTCAGGGTTAATATTTGGTTGTGCTACACCAAACTGATCAATCCGGCTTTTTAAAATACGGTATGTATTTTCAAAAGCAATTTTTGCTTCGTCTCTTAAAACACCAATTACTTTATCATCACTTGCACCAACGGTAATCTTATCTTTCCTGGCAGTTGCAAACAAGCCACTCATTTTATCTTTTCCAGCAAGCTTTACATACTCATTTCTAAATAATGAAATAAAATCTGCATCACTGTTTGCCTTACTTAAATTAGCATTAATGATAGCCTGATTAAATTGTGAATCTTTTGAATTGCTGGCAAGTGTACGGAGCAAACCTGTCATTTCTACTTCCAGCGTTACACTCATTCCACCCTGAAGATCTAAACCAAGGTTCAATTCTTCTTCTTTTGCTTTTTGATAACTCATAGCACCATTGATACCATAGGTCAATGTTTTCGTTTTGGTGCTGTCTAATATTTCTTTTAAACGTGTATCAAAAAGTTCTTTAGCGGCTGCGTTAAAATCAGCGGGTTTCTGATTCCTTGTTTCAGGATACTGCGCATTCACAAATTTTTCTGCTACAGACTCCATTTTCTTTTCGTGATTGCGAACAAACCAGGTAAAAGACAACTGGTACAAAGAATAGATGAGAAGCAGAACGGTGAAGAAACGAACCAAACCTTTCAGTTGCATACGATAGATTATTTATTGTTAATCCCTTGCACCACAAATTTCTTAAGGTGAAATGGGCTATTTTTTAAGGAGGGCAAAGATAGGGGATTCGGTCTATAAATCAGGGGCGATTTTAAGGGTGGTTAAAGGGCAGAAATCATTTACTAACAGGAGGTTTGAGTTAAAACAGTATTAGAAAAATAATGTTACTTTAACCCTATGAAATATTTTCTCTTTTATTTATTGCTTTTGATCATTCTGTTTAATTGTAAGCCAGGCCAAAAGACGGCGAAGCAAAATAATAAAACATCGGTTTCAGATTCAATTGAGGTTAAAAACCCTGTAAATGATATGACAAAAAATTCTCCTTTTCTACAAAATCTGCTTGCACAATATCCAAAAGATTTTGAAAATATTTTGAATAATAAAGAAAGCCGTGTGCAGATCATTTACACTAAAATTGACCGGGGCAGAAATGGCAATCCTAAGTTCAAAGATTATTTTTACAATGTAAATGATGATGATTATTTCTACCCGGCTTCTACGGTTAAACTGCCAATTGCTGTACTCGCTTTGCAAAAATTAAATGAACTAAACATAGCCGGATTGAACAGAAAGACTACGATGGTGACTGAAACAGCGATTGAAAAGCAAACTGCTGTTTACAATGATCCATCATCTGAAGATGGAAGGCCTTCAATTGAACATTATATTAAAAAAATTTTACTGGTCAGCGATAATGATGCAAGTAACAGGCTTTATGAATTTCTCGGGCAAGAATATATCAATAATACGCTGCATAAAATGGAGTATAAAGATGTTGAATTCATTCATCGGTTAAGCATATCTATGAACGAAGAGCAAAACAGAAATACAAACCCTGTAAAATTTTATGATACGAACAGCAAATTAATTTATGAAAAACCAGCTGAAAGAAGCAACTTGATTTATTCAAAGCGAAATACGAAATATGGCAAAGGATACTATTCAGCAGATAAATTAATTAATGAACCATTTGATTTTTCAAATAAAAACAGAATTGGGCTGGAGAGTCTTCATGCCATTTTAAGAAGTATTTTATTTCCGGAAATGGTTTCTTCAAAACAGCGGTTTAAACTTAGTTCAGACGATTATAAATTTTTATACAAATACATGTCGATGTTTCCCCGGGAATCCACATTTCCTGAGTATGATACTGCCGGGCATTGGGATAATTATGTAAAATTTATTTTAACAGGATCTGAAAAACAAAAAATGGACCCATCTATCCGGATTTTCAATAAGGTGGGAGAAGCGTATGGTTTTTTAATTGATGCGGCTTATGTAGTGGATTTTAAAAACAAGATTGAGTTTATGATTTCTGCAACTATTCATTGTAACAAGGATGGAATATATAACGATGATAAATATGATTATGATTCGGTTGGATTCCCATTTTTTAAAAACCTGGGTAAGGTGATTTATGATTATGAATTGAAACGGGAAAAGAAAGTGATTCCAGATTTATCAAAGTTTCGTTTGGTGTATTAAGAATAATTGGCTAGAAATGAAAAAAGAGAAAGAAATAGAAGTCATTTGAATTTCCAAAATAAAAATGAGGCATTTCCCCATTTGTGTCTTGTCATTCCGAGGCTTTGCGAGGAATCTTTTTTGTAAATAATTATTAAGCCGATTTAGTATTAATAATCTTTCAATGTTCGATGTCTCCGAGATGCTTCGTTCCTCAGCATGACAAGACTCCGGTTGATTGACAAATCAATAAAATAAGTAAACTCTATTAATAGAAAAGTAGAATTGATGTGGATTCTTTTTTTCTTTTTAAACAAATGTTAGCCCTATGGATTTGTACCTTTGCAAAAAAATAATATGTCAGTGACAGCAACGATGCAGTTATCTTCTCTACTTCAAAAATTTAATGAACCTGAAACACTGAAGATGGCGAAACTCGGTCGAGAGTTAAGAGCCAAAGGTGTTGATGTGATTGATTTAAGTTTGGGCGAACCTGATTTTGATACACCACAACATATTAAAGAAGCGGCTAAAAAAGCAATAGACGATAATTTCAGTCACTATACTCCTGTTTCTGGTTATCCCGAACTGCGTGAAGCTGTTTGTACGAAACTAAAACGTGATAATAATCTTGATTACAAAGCTGAGAACATAGTAATATCAACCGGAGCGAAGCAAAGTCTTGCCAATGCAATATTTGCTGTAGTGGATGAAGGTGATGAAGTGATTATTCCTGCACCGTTCTGGGTTACCTATTCTGAGTTGGTAAAAATGGCAGGTGGAATACCTGTAATTCTTCCTTCCTTGTTGGAAAACGATTATAAAATAACTTCCGGTGAAGTTGCAGCTGCTATTACAGACAGAACCGTTTTATTTTTATTTTCATCGCCATGCAATCCGAGTGGAACAGTTTATAATAAAGCTGAATTAGAATCGCTGGCAAATGTTTTTGAAAATCATCCGCAGATTTTTATTATTTCCGATGAAATATATGAATACATCAATTTTGTTGGCTCACCCAATTCCGCTGAAGCTACCATGGGCAAACATGAAAGCATTGCGCAGTTCAATGAAATAAAAGACCGGGTCATACTTATTAATGGTTTAAGTAAAGGTTATGCAATGACGGGCTATCGTCTGGGATATATTGCAGCGTGTACCGAAGTGGCAAAGGCTTGTGAAAAAATTCAGGGACAAATAACAAGTGGTGCAAATGCCGTTACTCAACGTGCAGCTATCACTGCATTAACAGGTGATCTTCGACCCTCAATAGAAATGACAAAAGAATTTGGAAGAAGAAGAAAAAGAGTGATGGAGTTGCTCAGTGAAATTCCATTATGGAAATGCAATGCACCCGCCGGTGCGTTTTATGTTTTTCCGGATGTAAGTGCCTATTTTGGAAAATCGGTTGATGGTCATACATTGGAAAATGCTGATGATCTTTGTATGTATTTATTAAATACGGCTCATGTATCTACGGTAACTGGCCGTGCATTTGGCTCACCTGAATGTATCCGTTTGTCTTTTGCCAATAGTCTTCCTAAAATTGAAGTGGCTTATGAAAGAATAAAAAAAGCGTTGGCGAATTTGAAATAGTTTTTTTTGTAAAATTCTTTAATGGTAACTTTTGCATAAATTATATTTTATGAAATGGTTGCCATTTTTTATTTGTACAATTTTGGGTTTTGCATGCAGCAATCCTGAAAATAAGAAAATGAGCTTGCCGGAAATGTTAGAGTCCGGCAAATGGATAGATCTTACGTACGAGTTCTCCGGTAAAACACTTTACTGGCCAACTGCTGATGGGTTTAAATTGGATACCGCTTTTGTAGGAACAACCGAAGCAGGGTTTTATTATGAAGCATTTAATTATTGCGCAGCCGAACATGGCGGTACCCATCTCGATGCACCGGTTCATTTTGCAAAAGGTAAATGGGCAACGGATGAAATACCATTGGAGAATTTAATTGGCGAAGCAGTCGTAATAGATGTTACAGATAGTTCTCTTAAAAATACGGATTACCTGATTTCTATTTCGGATATTGAACTCTGGGAAAAGAAAAACAATAGCATCCCGGATAATGCAATCTTATTATTTCGTACGGGCTATGGAAAATTTTATCCGGATGCAAAAAAATATTTAGGTACAGATGAAAGAGGACCTGGGGCTGTATCCAAATTACATTTTCCCTCTATTCATCCCGATGCTGCTGCCTGGTTGATAAAGAATCGGAAAATAAAATCGGTGGGCATTGATGTAGCAAGCGTTGATTACGGACAAAGCAAAGATTTTAAAACACATCAGATAATCTATGGCCAAAATATACCTGGATTTGAGAATGTAGCCAATATGGATAAACTGCCTGTTAAAGGGGCTTATATTTTTGCTTTACCAATGAAAATAAAAGGGGGAAGTGGCGGGCCGTTAAGAATTATTGCGTGGGTGAAAAACTAGATTTATTTAAGTTGAATTAGTTTTTCATGCAGCTTCAATACCTGCGGCATTAAAAGTTGCTGCTCATCATTTACCAAAACAAAATCGCATAATTTCATTTTCTCATCTTCATTCATCTGCTGGTTTATTCGCTGCCTTATTTCTTCAGCAGTTAAGTTGTCTCTTTCCATTACTCTTTTTATCCGTAATGGCTCTGGAGAATAAACGCCAATTACATAGTCCAGCCGTTTATTTACATTGGCTTCAAAGACCAAAGCGGCTTCATGTATTGCATAGGGAGTTGTTTGGTTATTCATCCAGGCTTCGCCAGCTTGCATTGTGGCAGGGTGGGTGAGGGTGTTTAGTAAATTTAATTTTTCCTTATTTCTGAAAACTTGTGTAGCTAGATAAGTACGATTTAATTTTCCATCGGAATACGATTCATCACCAAAATATTTTATTATTTGTTTTTTTAGATCTTCATCTTCATTCATAATTTTCTTTGCCTCAAAATCAGCATAAAAAACAGGAATGCCCAGCACTTCAAAAATCTGTGCTACGGTACTTTTGCCGCTGCCAATGCCGCCTGTAAGACC
>JANPEU010000097.1:0-1673 GCA_031423175.1 Bacteroidota bacterium | reverse complement strand
GAGGTTGCTGCTTTCCGGCATTCATTCCAATATCTTTTATACCCATCAGGATAAACAATTAAAATATTTTCATTCTCAGAGATTACCTCCAGCTTTGTTGCGCCGCCAATTACTCCTTTGCCGGATCCACCAGAACCGTGTAAAACAAAAACTAAACTTGCTTTTGTATTTGCAGATGCGGGTTTATTAAAATGAAATGTCCGGTAGTGTTCATCTATTAACAATGAGTCGCTGATTAATTGTGCTTTAGAATAAACACCCGGGAAAATAAATAAAAGAAAAATTGATTGGTCCCTGTCAAAGCATAAATATAAACTAACTCTTTTACAGTGTTAAATTGATTAGCATACTTCCCTTTAATTAAAAACCCTCCAAATGGAGGGTCTTTGTTTTATTTTTTCTATCTATTTAATTAACAATAATCCTTCTTCCTCCACCACCTCCTTGATTATTACGCTGCATTTCTTCCATCATCTTATTTCTTTCTTTTGCAAACTCATCGGGTGTTAATTTCTTTTTTCCCGTTGGCTCTTTTATCAATGTTACATCTGCCTTTTCAGATATAGATATTGCTTTATACGACTGTCGTCCATTTCCAAATTCCATTTCAAGTATTGCTCCGGGCAACTGCCCCTGGTATTCACCGGGCCCCGCACTCACGGGAATATCGGAAGCAACCCATGCAATAATAGTTGTAGTATCGGTAACTTCTTTTCTTTCCATCAAGCCGTTATCTATATTCATCCGCGTTGAAGTGCTGATTCTTGTTGCTGCGGCTTTCATACAATTATGATTCAAAATCGTTTTTGTTTCGCCGGTCATTTTCCATTTCAGCGGACGAATACTATCGGCAACCAAAAAGTTTTTATCCATTACTTCTCTTTTCTCTACCCGCTGAGCATTATCAAAATTATGATAGACCACATCATTACTTCCCGCTATTACCATTCGCATTTGCATACCGCCTCCATTATCGCTTGTTAATGTCCCGCCATCGTCATCTCCCGTTTCAGCTGATCGCCAGATTGATTGGTTATTAGCAAACACTAACTCAAATTTATCGGTTCTTGATTGGGGTATGTTTTGTTGCATGCCCTCCATGCCTGCTGCATGAAATTGCATTTGCATTTGCACGGTTCTGTCATAAATTATTGTACCCTGTTTCATTTGAGCAGTAGCCATAGTTGAAAAAACCAACCCTGCACCTGCGATAAATATTTGTTTCATTATTTTTTATTTTTTTTCAAAGCTATTTTTTACTTGTTGTAAGATAAGTTAAGCCGGGTTTCATTAAAGTTAATAAAGGTTAATGTAGCGGTACCGGCAGAATTTGAATAGTTACATTTGCTCTGAAATGGGACTGAGAAAAAAAATACCCGATATGGTTTTGATGGTAGTTTCAATAATTGCTATCATCTGTTTTCAGGTTTACTGGCTGAAACAAAACTATGACCGCGAAGAAAAAACGCTTTCGATAAAATCGGATGTTTCTTTTCGTGAAGTAGTTCGAAAACTGCAGGCAAAAAAATTAAACCTGGAAAACATTGATACGGTTTTTAAAAAATCGGGTAATGCTACAGGTGCAGGTGTTTTTATTTCCAACAACGATTCTTTCAATATAAGCCTTCCGTCCAGGGAACAAATCGTTTCTACCGTAAACATAGTAAGCGGCC
>JANPEU010000096.1:0-2885 GCA_031423175.1 Bacteroidota bacterium | reverse complement strand
TTTTTCAATTTTATTCGCAACTATTCTTGATTTAAATTCTCAAATACCACTAACCATATCACCAAGTGGAGGCAATAAAAAAGCGATAGTTGGTGAGCAGATCGGTTTAACAAAAATTGCTATCAATTACGATAGACCCGGTGTAAAAGATCGTGAAGGAAAAATATGGGGACAGCTTGTACACAAAGGTTTTATAGATCAACAATTTGGAAGCAGTAAAAACGCACCCTGGAGAGCTGGAGCAAATGAAAACACAACAATTGAATTTTCTACGGATGTAAAAATAAATGGACAAAATTTACCGGCAGGTAAATATGGATTTTTTTTAGCTTATTATCCAAACGAAAGCATTCATATCTTTTCTAAAAATTCCACATCCTGGGGCAGTTATTTTTATGATGATAAGGAAGATGCATTACGTATAAAAGTAAAACCTGTTGTGTTAGACAAATCAGTTGAATGGCTGAAATATGATTTTGCAAATGAAACAGATAACAGTGCCACAATAAATTTATCCTGGGAAAAATTGATGTTCAGTTTTAATGTGGAAGTAGATAATATAAAAAATCAACTCGAATCCTTCCGAAAAGAATTAAGAACGGACAGAGGTTTTTTATGGGAAAGCTGGGATCAGGCTGCACAGTGGTGTGTTCAGAATAATACAAACTTACAACAGGCTTTACAATGGGCCGATACAGCAACAGGCGGGTCATTTGGTGGTGAAAGAATTTTTCAAACGTGGAGTACCAAAGCACAGATACTTCAAAAACTTGGGCGAAATGCTGAAGCAGCAGAAACGATGAAAAAAGCGTTGCCTCTTGGAAATATGAATGAAATACATCAGTATGCAAGACTATTGCTGGGCCTAAAATTTTATAAAGACGCCTTTGATGTTTTTAAAATAAATTATGATAAAAATCCAAATACATTTACCACTTTGATGGGACTTACAAGAGGTTACTCCGGTTTGGGTGATTTTAAAAATGCATTGAAGTATGCACAACAGGCATTACCACTAGCACCAGCACCACAAAAAACAAATGTAGAAATGATGATTCAGAAATTAAAAGATGGTAAGGATGTGAATTAGGAGTTGGGAATTGGGAATTAGGAATTTGTAATTCGGCTTGCCATCCGAAGCTTAAGGTAAGTTGGAATCATTCTTAATAAAAAAATCAATGTTTTCTTTTATTGTCTATTCACTATTGACTATTGACTATTGACTAATTACAACCCAATAGCTGACACAATTTAGATTCTAACTCCGGCCCTCTTAAATTTTTTGCTACAATTTTTCCATCAGGATCAACAAGGAAATTCTGAGGTATGCTACCCACTTTATAAAGTTGTGCAGCGGCATTACTCCAAAATTGCAAATCACTTACATGAGTCCATCTAAGATTATCTTCATGAATTGCATTTACCCATTTTTCTTTTTGTCCGGGCCTGTCGAGTGAAACACCCAGCACCGTAAAATTTTTGTTTTTAAATTTTTCAAAGTTAGCAACCACATTCGGGTTCTCATTTCTACAAGGACCACACCAACTTGCCCAAAAATCCAATAACACATATTTACCACGAAAGGATGAAAGGGCAACTAATGAACCAGTAGTATCTGCCTGTGAAAATTCAGGTGCATCCGTTCCGATTGCTCCAATTTTTGATGAATTGATTAATTCATTCAATGCATTGCCGATATAAGATTTTCTTACAATATCATTCATTTTATTAAACCGGGTTTCCAATAATACCGGATCGTCATACAGCTGCTGAGTAACAAAAAGCATAAACGGCGTAACAAAAGATTTAGGTTTTGTTTTTATAAACTTATCTATCTGATTTTGTATATCAGCAGAAACGGCATTATAAATATTCATCATTGAGTCTCTTTCCTTACCAGGCCAACTCGCATTTATTTTTGTAGCAATTGTGCTCATTTTATCAACCCGCGGATCAAATGTATTTTTAAAAGCAACAAAATCGTTATGAGAAGATGAACCTGAAATTTTTATTTTAGCCGGATCCTTGATATTTCCTGAAACAGAAATTTTTGAATTCTCTACATAGATGGAAATGGGTTGTTCAGTTCCAATTGTCAAATTTGCCAAATAGGGCTCATCAATTTTTCCAACAAGGGTAAAAATACCTTTGTAAACTTTTGTTTTACCTAAATCTTTACCCTGGCCACCGTTCTGAATTAATTTCACTTCGGTACCATCTGCTACACCGGCTATTTTCCCATTAATGGTAAAGCCATTTTGAGAAATGGCAAACAGAGGTGCTAGAAATAAAAACAAAAATTTTAAAATAATAATTTTCATAGTATTAATAATTACAGGCAAATTTATAAAAACAATGCAAGATTCTATAATTACGCAAAATCTATTGTCAGAAATTGTACAAACTCATTATTTTATTGATGAAAGGAAGGCTTTTGTGGTTGCTTTAACATCTTTTGTGTTTTCCAACGCCTTAATATAAGCTGACCCGATAATAGCCCCATTCGCATTTGTACAAGCAGCATCAAAAGTTGCTTTATCTTTTATCCCAAATCCAACAAGTATGGGGTTTTTCAATTGGTAACTTTTCAATCGTTTTAAATAAGCATTCACATCCGTCATATTATTACTACCACCAGTTGTAGATGATGATGAAACAGCATATAAGAATCCTGAACTTAAACTATCCAATTTCTTTATTCTTTCTTCGCTTGTTTCCGGTGTTACTAAAAAAATAAAATCTAATCCGTATTTTTTTATGATGGCTCCATAACTTGTTTCAAATTCATGTTCCGGTAAATCAGGAAGAATCAATCCATCAATACCAACTGCCGCAGCATCGGCACAAAATTTTTCAAAGCCATATTGCAAAACAGGATTCATGTA
>JANPEU010000095.1:0-9166 GCA_031423175.1 Bacteroidota bacterium | reverse complement strand
TGCGAACCTATCCAAAAGCATCATTTGAATTTATTGTAACTGAGCAATACAGAAACATGAAAGAAATTTTGGATATGCATCCACATATAACTGCCTATGCAAAAGAAGCAATTGAAAGAACTGGATTGACTGTAAAGATGGAAAGCATACGAGGGGGCACCGATGGAAGCCGTTTATCTTTTATGGGTTTGCCTTGCCCTAATTTATTTGCCGGGGAGCAGGCCATTCATTCCAAACATGAATTTATAAGTATTCAGGATATGAATAAGGCTGTGGAAACAATGGTACATTTAGTAAAAGTGTGGGAAGAGAAAGCCGAATAACATCCTTTCATAATTTGCGTTAATATTAGCATGAAATATTTTGCTTTACTTATTTCATTTCTTTCAAGTTTAAAATCCATTTCTCAAAATCTTCTTGTGAATGGCGGGTTTGAAGATGAAAACATTTGTACTGAGTATAAAATCAACTGCGCACCAGAAGCATGGATTAGTACCGGAAATGCTTTCAGCAATTATTTTAAAAACCCCCTGCATGCTTATCAGGGAAAGCACTGTATAACAGTTGAAGCAGGTGTAACGGATAGAAAATATTTGAGAACATTTTTCCGGAGCCGGTTATTATGTGGTTTGCGGAATGGGAAAAAATACAGAGTTGAGTTTTATTTAAAATCTCTACACCCCATACTCGATAGTACTGGAATCTATTTTAGCCCTAACGACATTTTATTTGAAAAGAATAGTTTGTTGAAAGTGACTCCGGCATTCTTTTCTTCATCATCTATTGAGCCCATAATTAAAAATGATACCAACTGGCAAAGAATTTCAATTGACTATATCGCTAATGGGAAAGAATTATTTTTATCCATTGGTAATTTTTCAAAAAGAGATATTAACCAGGAAACAGGTATATTCAGAGAGAATAAATTTTTTATTTATGTCGATAATATTTCCCTGGTACCACTTGACTTCAACGAAAAAATTTGTAACGACTGGAAAATAACAAAGGAAGAAATTTACGAACAGAACGAGCGGCATGAATACCTGAACAAATTAATTGCCTATTACCACCGTATTGATCAGATACCAGAGCCGCCAAAAATCAGTACAACTATTGTTACGATTATTGACACTTTGGTTTTACCCGAAATATTATTTGAATCAGGTAAAGCAGTCTTGAATAATAAAAGTTATTTGATGCTTGATAGTTTTTGCAGAAAAATAATCAGCAGCCAAGTTGATTCGGTTGTAATAGAAGGACACACCGACAGTATTGGTTCTCTTGTATCGAATTCAAAGCTTTCAAATGAGAGAGCAAAATCTGTTACAAATTATTTTACTTCAAATTGCAAAGTGACTCAAAGTTTTTTTATTACAAGAGGTTGGGGTGCTGCAAAACCAATTGCAGATAACAAAACACCAAATGGTCGCCAACAAAACCGAAGGGTAGAAATATTACTTTATACACGGGACTAACAAATTGGGTGTAATATTGTATTATAAAACTTAAAATTATGAAAGAGTTTCTTGAGAATTACTGGTGGGCAATTATCGGGGTAATAATTTTCTTTGGTTCTTTTTTTACCATCAATCAGGGATATATTGGCGTAATTACAATGTTTGGTAAATACCAACGTATATCAAGACCGGGGCTGAATATGAAAATTCCCATTCTTGAATCGGTATCAAGAAAAATTTCTATCCAAAACCGCTCGGTAGAGTTGGAGTTTCAGGCGGTAACATCTGACCAGGCAAATGTTTATTTTAAAAGTATGTTATTGTATTCTGTACAGAATGCAGAGGAGGAAACAATTAAAAAAGTAGCGTTTAAATTTTTTGCAGATAAAGATTTGATGCAGGCATTGATACGAACGATTGAAGGAAATATCCGCTCTTTTGTTGCTACAAAAAAGCAAGCAGAGATATTAGCACTGCGCAAAGAGATAATAGAATATGTAAAATCAGAAATAGATCAACAGCTTGAAACATGGGGTTATCATTTACAAGATCTGCAGATTAATGATATTACATTTGACAAGTTGATACTGGATAGTATGAGTAAGGTGGTAGCAAGTAATAATTTAAAAGCTGCAGCCGAAAACGAAGGGCAAGCTTTATTAATTACAAAAACAAAAGCAGCCGAAGCAGAAGGTAATGCAATAAAAATTTCGGCCGAAGCGGAAAAAGAAGCAGCAAGATTACGTGGGCAGGGTGTTGCCTTATTTAGAATGGAAGTAGCGCAGGGTATGACGGAAGCTGCGGAACAAATGAAACAGGCAAACCTGGATACCAATGTAATTTTATTCAGCATGTGGACAGAAGCAATTAAAAATTTTGCTGAATATGGCAAAGGCAATGTGATATTTTTGGATGGCAGTGCTCAAGGAATGGAGAATACAATGAAACAAATACAGGCTTTGATGATGAAGCCAAGTGGAAAGTGATTTCAGGGAATTAGTATTGAAGGCATTTGGAATTAGGATTAAAGATTTCTCTGTGCACTAGATAAAGTTTGCAAATTCCGTAGAAGTTCAATGTGTAAATAATTACAACTTGCATTAAGAGAAAGTAGAATAAATAAAGACTGTTGAACAATGCTGAGTAGAGGGAAAGGCGTACAAGAGTGCGACGCAACTGCAGATTAATTGTAGCAATACAGCTGGGTACAAAATACTACTTGTTAAAATATACCAAAAGCATAGTGCTGCGTACAACGTGGCACTATTTTTTTCGTTCATTCACATGTTGTTGAAAACAACTCAGGTTAATTGGTAATTCATATTATACATTTACGCCACAAAAGAAAAAAACATGTTTGAATTTTTACAGATCGACACAATAGGACAGATAGCAAAGAAAGCCGCTGCGGCAGGCGATACAAATCATGATGGTAATATCAGTTTTTTCGAACTCATCAGTATGGGCGGATGGATTATGATTCCACTTGGAGTAATGCTGCTGATGGTTGTTTATGTATTTGTAGAGCGGTATATCGCCATCCGCAATGCATCGAAGATTGATGATAATTTTATGAACATCATCCGGGATCATATTGTAAACGGAAATGTAACCGCCGCTAGGAGTTTTGCAAAAAACACCAGCAATCCGGTGGCAAGAATTATTGATAAAGGTATTCAGCGTATTGGCAAACCGATAGAAGCAATAGAACGAAGTATGGATAATATCGGACAGTTAGAAATGTACACTCTTGAAAAAAATATGGGTGTGCTTACTGTGATTTCCCGTGCGGCGCCAATTTTTGGATTCGTTGGTACACTGGTAGGATTGATGCAATTGTTTTCTCAGATTTACCAGGTAGGTGAAGTAGAGCTTTCTGTTATATCACAGGGTATTTATACAAAGCTGATTACTTCTATTACCGGATTGGTAATTGGATTGATTGCCTTTCTCTGTTATAATTATTTACATGCGCAGGTAAATAAAACTACAAATAAAATGGAAGCAGCAGCAGCTGATTTTCTTGATGTACTACAAGAACCTACACGATAAAATACGGTAATCATGAATTTGAGAAAAAAAGTAGTTAATGAACCTGAGGTATTCACCGATTCGCTGAATGATATTATTTTCATTTTGCTGATGTTCTTTTTAATTATTTCCACAATGGCTAATCCGAATGTGGTGAAAGTGAATAATCCAACCGGAACAAAAGATACTAAAGCAAAGCAGAATATTATGGTTACGATTGATAAGAACCAGAATTTTTTTATTGGGCAAAACCAGATTGACCCCGTACTGCTGGATAGTTTTCTCAGAAAAGAAATTACGAGGGTACGGCTTTTGGTTGATACGCCTTCTGTTGTTATCAATGCAGATACACTTTCATTTTACGGTGAAGTATACAGGATTATGCAGATTGCAAAAAGAAATAAACCAGTGAAAGTAGTGGCAAACGTACAATAGAGATAGCGAGTAGTTAAGTGTGAAAATCTGCCACAAATCTTCCATCAAATTTCTTCTTTCATCGCCTTTATCATTCTCTCTTTACCCTGCATATCTTTTTTTATTTCAATTTTAAATTTATTTTGTAAAAATATTTCTGATACGTTTTTGCCAAGGCTTTCATGTATTTCGCAGTAAATATTTCCGGTTTTATTTAAATGAGTGTTTGCAAAGTTTGCAATTGCTGAATAAAATGCCAGTGGATTATTATCTTCAACAAACAATGCAGTATGTGGTTCATAGTCTAAAACATTTTGCTGCATCGTATCCTTATCTTTCTGTGGAATATAGGGTGGGTTACTTACAATAATATCAAACAAAGACAGTTTGTTTCTTTCTTCTACATTTAGAAAATCAATTTGCAACAATTTTATATCTGCTTGCAGATTTTCGGCATTTCGTTTTGCAATAGCTAAAGCTTCTTCGCTGATATCGCAGGCCCAAACTTCTGCTTTGCGCAGTTTTCTTTTTAAGGATAATGCAATGCAACCGCTGCCTGTACCAACATCAAGAATATTTAATTCGGTAACCGGGAACCTGCCTGCCGGCTGGCAAGGTTTAAGATCACGGATTATCCAGTCAACCAGTTCTTCAGTTTCGGGGCGGGGAATAAGTACATTTTGATCAACATAAAATTTCATTCCATAGAACCAGCATTCGTTCAAAACATATTGGATGGGTTCGTGATTCAGCAATCTGGTTAGTGATAAATTAATTTTTTCTGATTGTGCTTCAGTAATATTTTTTTCTTTGGTGATTGTTTGTTCAGTTTTTGTATAGCCTGTTATATTTTCTAATAGCAGTACGGCTATATTAGTTGCTTCGGATTCGTCATAAATTGTCTTTACTTGTTCAATTATTTTCTGTGATGCTGTCCGGATTGTCATTTGTAAATGTAAAATCTAAAATGATGAATATAAAATGAAAAATAGCGTTCAGTCCTTAATTTTACATTTTATATTTCAGGTTTTGCATTTTGAGTTTATCAGAAGACTATATGAACCGTTGCCTGCAACTGGCAGAATTGGGTGCAGGATATGTAGCTCCCAACCCAATGGTGGGTGCTGTATTGGTTTATGAAAATAAAATTATTGGTGAGGGTTACCATGAAAAGTATGGAGAAGCTCACGCAGAAGTAAATTGTATTGCTTCAGTTGAAGAAAAGAACAAAGTTTTTATTCCCTTATCTACTTTATATGTTTCGCTTGAGCCATGTGCACATTTTGGAAAAACACCACCTTGTACAGATTTAATTCTAAAAAGCAGAATTCCAAAAGTTATTATTGGTTGCAGCGATCCGTTTAAGGAAGTGGATGGCAAAGGAATTGAAAAACTAAATGCAGCAGGTGTAAAAGTTGAGACAGGTATTTTGGAAAAAGAATGTAAAGCATTGAATAAACGATTTTTTACATTTCATACAAAGCAAAGACCCTATGTGATTTTGAAATGGGCTGAGACTGCAGATGGATTTATAGCAACCTCAGCCCCAGCCCCTCTCCAAAGGAGGGGGGATTATGAATATAACAATAGTTCGAGGTTACAAATCAGTAATGAATATAGTAATCGCATCGTTCATAAATGGAGAAGTGAGGAAGCATCAATACTTGTTGGCACGAACACTGCTTTATTGGATGATCCGGAATTGAACACAAGACTTTGGAATGGTAACTCACCGATACGATTGATAATTGATTTGAATTTACGTTTGCCCGGTTCATTAAAAATATTTGATAAGAAAAAGCAAACTATAATTTTTAATAAAATAAAAAATGAGGAGCAGCATAACCTGTTATTTTATAAAATTGATGAATCAAAAATAATTTTTCAAATTTTAAATACTTTGTATAAATTAAAAATTCAATCCGTATTAGTGGAAGGGGGCTCAAGTTTACTGCAAAGTTTTATCAACGAAGATTTATGGGACGAAGCAAGAGTAATTGTAAATGAAAAACGTATTATCGGGGATGGTTTAAAAGCTCCCGCTTTGACAAAAGGCTTTGTAACTGAAAAAATAAATTCAGGTAGTGATAAGATCACCATTTGTTATCGTTAATTTCAAGCAAATAAAAATGCCAATATGAATTGGATTGAATGGATCGGTTATTTAGGAGCCGCATTAGTCGTAATTAGTTTTCTTGCCGGGAAAAATATGCGGATGCTGCGCATTATTAACATGCTAGGTGCTATCACATTTGTTTGTTACGGAATATTATTAAACAATAATCTGCCAATTATTATCCCCAATGTGTTTATCACCTGCATCCAGGTTTATTATTTATTTATTAAGAAAATGGATGACTGAAAAAAGAAAGATGAATAAGTAATGATTTTTTCTTCACAATAAATAAGGCTGTAATAGCTGAATACAAAGTCTGCGAAAGTAAATTTATCGCTTATGCTATTCCGCTTCGTACGGAGAAAGAATTTAAAATTCATTTGAATGCATTAAAGAAAGAACATCCAAAATAAGGATTGGCCAAGTTGTGGCTTTTCACTTTACTTGTTTTATCAGCAAAGTTCATAACAGGTCATTGTAATTCCACAGTCAAATTGTTTAGTGTTTATTAGTTTTAAGTTTTGGTTTTTGACCAACCCTTTGAAAATTGTCATTCCGTTTCCAATGGCAGTTGGGTTTATAAACAAATGAAATTCGTCAATTAGTCTTGCATTAATAAGTGAAGTTACAAATGTCCCTCCGCCATAAACAATAATGTCCTTGCCATTCTGTTTTTTGAGTTTAGTTATTTCTTCAACAAGTTCTCCGCTTGCAATTTCAGTATTGCCCCATTTTGATTTTTTAATTGTCTTGGTAAATACAATTTTTGGTGTCGTTGTATACTTTAAACCTCCTTCAAACTCTGGGTCGTTTGGATTCTTTACTACATTTTCCCAATGTGGGATAAAACCTTCAGCAAGTTTTCGACCTAAAATTATTGTGTCAACTGGTTCAGTAATTTCTCTGACATAACTTATAATATCGCCTGTCAAGGCAAAACACATCCAGTCCATTTCTCCATTTAGTCCTGAAATGAAACAAATGTTGAGGTTATATTCGTCAAGCCCCAATAATGCCAAACCTAATGTTGCACGCCGTTTTTGTCTACCTGTTATAAGTCTTGTTTGTATAAATTGTCAAAGTTTCTCAACTTGCGATTCAATATTTTTTCTGCTTCAACTTTTGCTTTGTCTTTGTCTGTTTGTGTCAATTGTTTCTCAAGTTCTTTTATTGCGTCAATTTGTGTCTGTTGTTCAAATACTGAAAAATCTCTTTTTCCTTCGTTGTAAATTAGAAACCAAACGTAACTTTTTAAATTGTCTTTTGGCAGTGGTTTTCCATCTCTGTACATTTTTGCAAGACTTAATCTTGCTCCTGTAATTTGTCCACTTAATTGTAAGTTTTCAGGATTTTCTAAAACTCCAAGTCGTGTCGCCCAAACGAGTAATGAGTCAATATTTTTTGTAACTCCAATTCCTTCTTGGTAACAACTAACAACATTAAACATACATTCTGGGTCGCCCTGTTTAGCACATTGTAAAGACCAATAAAATGCTTGTCCATTGTCTTTAGTTGTACCTCGTCCTACTGCATAACTATAAGCAATTTTAAATTGAGCATTCAACCAACCTTGTTTTGCTGATTTCAAAAGCCAAGTGTTTGCAATGCTGTCATTTTTTGGAACTTCCACACCTTCTTGATAGCAATAGCCTAAATTATATTGTGCTTCTGCATTTCCTAATTCAGCAGCTTGTTTCAAAAGTGGTACAGCATTTTTAGTGTCTCCTTTTGTAAGAAAGTCTTTAGATTTCTTATTTAATTCTTCTGCGTTTTGTCCAAAGGCAATTGTCGCAGTTAATGTTGTCAAAATTGTAAATAGTAGTTTGTGCATAATTTTAAAATGGCGTGCAACGGCCACGGCTTGCTGCTGTGCTGGAATTTATAATGTCCAGCCCGGAACCGAAGCCGATTGAAAAACTGATGATGAAGATAACAACAAAAAGCCTAATAGAATTACGTCAAGCTGGATATGGGCTGATAGCGATATGACGATGAGTTTTTATTCGTCAGCCAGCATAGAAGCAAACCGAATGTTGTAGGTATACCCTTCGTTTTGGTGTGTCGAATTGAAAGCCTGTGTCCAATGAAGTAGGGTGTGTCCCGGAAGCGCAGGAACAAGGCAGGCTCTTTTGCAAGGCTGGCTTTTGTGTGCCGGCTTTGTGCGCCTTGCAAAAGAGCCTGACTTGGTGCGATGGGTCATACGATTTGTTCTTCCAATAAATCTTTCCAAATAATAAACCCTTTCTTTTTGTCTGAATAGTCATGTAATATTCTTGAAAAACTTTCAGGATTTGTTTCCAAAAATTCTTGTCTGCCTTTGTTACGAATTATGTTTAACTGCTGGTCAATTTCTTTTACTTTATTTATAAGGGCTTGTTTGTTTTTGTCAGTGTGCCACAAATAAGTTGCTTCTTCTGTGTCAAGTGTTTCTAAAATGATATGGAACTGTTGTTCGCCTGATAATAGAAATACGAATGAAAAGGGGCTTAACACAAATCTGATTTTTAGATGCGCCCCTTCATGCCTGGTTGCTAAAAAACGTAATTGCTGCGAATGTTTAAAATCCTTATTCTTTAGAATGTCGTCCAAAAGTTGTTGTCCATCTGAATAAAGTTCTTGCTTGCCATTTTGCAATTCAGTTGCTGTTAAAAGATTTTCTTCAGTTATCTGTTTCTGCCCAAAAAAATTCTTGGTAATAAATTTGAATTTCACCCCTTCAATCACTTCACGGTTTATTTTTTCAATATCTACAGAAGTTGCCAACTGAGAAACCAGTTTACTGTTTTCAAACCCGGCATGGATGTAAACTTTTATATTCTTTGATTTAATAGCTTTTACAAAATAGGGCTTCAAGACTTCAAACTCAGGTCTTACTTCAAGATTTTCTATTTCAAATTCAAGTTCCGCTTTTGTTTCTTGAATCACATATTTAAAAGCAACGCTGCCGTAACGAAATTCAAGTTCTTCAATCGGGATTTTTATTTGCTTCTCAATTGTGGTAATATCTTTTGAATCAACAATTTCTTCTCTTGGCTCATCAAATAGGGTCGCGTTTTTATAAAACATTAAGTAATAAGTTTTTAGTTTAAAAAACAAAATATTTTAATATTAGATATTAATAAAAAGAAAAAAAAAAAAAATTGGGGGT
>JANPEU010000094.1:0-6142 GCA_031423175.1 Bacteroidota bacterium | reverse complement strand
TTGGCTGCAGTTTGGTCTGGTGGAATAGCAGTTCCTCTTGGAATACATGTTGCACTAAATATTTTGCAATCAATAACTGGAATGCGAGGCGATGAAAATTCTTTCTGGATTTTGAAATATGCAGAAGGCACTCCCGAAAATTTAATAGCAAAAACAGATACAGTTGGGTTAGCAACTCAATTGATAGTTTTTATTTGCGCTGTAGCCCTGACTGAATTTTTTATCCGAAAAAAGAAAATCCGGGTATAAACTTTATTTTCGTTTTACAAATTTTCTACGAATGATTTCCATCACGGGTACATTTTCAATTTTACTTTCAAGCCAGCTGATAACATCTAAATATGAAAAGGCACGGGTCTCAAAACGGTTGCCTTCATATTTTTTAAGTTTGTCTAAGAGTTTTTCAAACTCAGATCTCAATGCTTTCCGCTCTACCTTGAAAGATCGGCGTAAAAAGATAAACATTTCCTCTTCCACCATACTCAGACTCTCCATTTTACCCATAAAGCGGTAAACAGATTTGGTGAGATACTCCAGCAGATTATAATTGCCCAATTCATAATGGGCAATCAAATGCAGTAACCTTGCATAGCATTGCAAATCGGTACGCAAATCTACTTTCCAGTTAATAATTTTATTCAGGTAATCAATTGCTTTTTCGTTTTTCCCTGCACCAAAGTACAGGCTTGCAATTTTATAATAAAAAACTAATACACGATGACGGTCAAGAAACAATTCATACTCCTTCAGTTTTTCTTCTATGTAGGGAACTAATTTCAATCCATCATTAAAAGTTCCATCCAGAAAATGCAGATTAATTTTTGCTGTATATAAATAAACAAAAGAAAGTATCCGGTTATTGACATTTTTCTGCACCACTTTACGATGATTGAATTTATCAAATTGTTCAATCACTTTTAATAATCGTAAATGATTTCCCAAATCAAAATGTGCACCCATCAGATTGTGTACACCTTTTATATAATGGGCAGATTCTATTTCTTTCATCGCCGGGTTTTCATCAAATAAATCAACCCAGCGTTGTGTGTGGCGGTAGTATTGTAAAAAATCCTGGCGGATAAATGCGTACCAACAATAACATTGATATAAATATAATCTTTCATAAAATCCTCTTGCAAGATTGGCACCTTCCTGTAAATTTTTTTCTAAAAAAAATTTTAATGCCGCTTCATCTTTTGCATTACGGGCATGACCATGCTGTATATACCAACTATATAATTGTAAAGAAAGGTTTGATAAACTATTGACCATCGAAAGCTGACCATTCACTTCCATAGCTTCTGCAGAAAGTTGATTGGCTCTGTCCTGCATACTACGGGTAATAAATAAACCTTCTATCTTTTTTTCAAAAAATAAAACCTGCTGCACATAAGTAAGCTGATTGTTTTCTTTTGCCAAAATTTTTACCCGGTCAAGAATTTTAAGACTTTGCAGGTAAAGCCCTTTATTGTATAAAATACGGGCATGATCCATTTGTTCATGCAGCGTCATGTCCACATTCGATTCATCTTTTAATATCCTCAGGCTGTTTAGTATTTGTTTATATAAATGGGCTTTAAGATTGGAAAGTTGTTGCTTCTGAATCGTTTTATTTTTTTTTAAAAGAGTAGGTTCATAATAGTCTTCCATTTTATCCAGCGCATCAAATAACTTTACAATTTTAAGATCGCCGCCGGAGTTACGCTTCATATAAAGCTTGAAATTCCTTTTTTCACTCTTTTCAAGCGATTTAATTAATTGAAAAACAGTATCTGCAGATCGGTTGGGCATCGTAATCAAATATAGCTGGAATTGTTAACCAGCAAGGGTTTATCAAAATTATCTGGAAGTTACACAATGTAATCCAGCCTGATTTTGGTTTCTGAAGCCCTTATAGTTAGGCTACATTTATACCGGCAGGCTGAATTATTTTGAAATTACTGGCAAGCAACACAAAAATAATAAGCAGCCTGCTTTTTTTTTCATTTTTTATTATCAGATCATGAGTCAACAGCAGGTACATATTTTCGACACCACATTGCGGGATGGAGAACAAGTGCCCGGCTGCAAACTAAACACTTCCGAAAAAGTTGAACTGGCTTTGCAATTAGAAGATTTAGGTGTTGATATTATTGAGGCGGGATTTCCAATTAGCAGTCCTGGCGATTTTGAAAGTGTACAACAGATTTCTGCAATCATTAAAAATGCAACAGTCTGTGGTCTTAGCCGAGCCAATCAAAAAGATATAGAAACAGCTGCAGCTGCACTAAAACATGCAAAGCGACCACGTATTCATACCGGCATCGGTACTTCTGATTATCATATTAAATTAAAATTCAATTCTACACGGGATGAAATTTTACAAAGAGCAATACAATGTGTAAAGTGGGCAAGAAATTTTACAGATGATGTGGAGTTTTATGCTGAAGATGCTGGCAGAAGTGATAATGAATATTTGGCAAGAGTTATTGAAGCCGTCATTGCTGTTGGTGCAACGGTTGTAAATATTCCGGATACGACGGGTTATTGTTTACCTACTCAATATGCAGAGAAGATTGCTTTTTTGAAAAATAATGTTCCCAATATTGATAAAGCCATTCTCAGTTGTCATTGTCATAATGATCTGGGACTGGCATCTGCTAATTCAATTGCTGGCGTAATTAGTGGTGCCCGACAAATTGAATGTACCATAAATGGTTTGGGTGAAAGAGCAGGTAATACTTCATTGGAAGAAGTGGTAATGATCCTGAATCAGCATCCCGAATTAAATCTTTTTACAAATATCAAAACTCAAATGCTCAATCCAATGAGTCAAATAGTTTCTGATATCATGCGAATGCCGGTGCAAGCAAATAAAGCAATTGTTGGAAGCAATGCATTTTCCCATTCATCCGGTATTCACCAGGATGGGTTTTTAAAAAATGCAATTAATTATGAAATAATAAATCCTGAGTTGGTTGGTGCCGATTCCTCAAAAATTGTTTTAACTGCCAGAAGCGGAAGAAGTGCTTTGGCATTTCGATTTAAAAAACTCGGATTTGATTTTAACAGAGATGATGTAGACAAATTATATAACGAATTTTTGAAAGTAGCGGATAGTAAAAAAGAAGTGAAGGATGAAGACCTTGTTCAGTTAGCAAAACAACATCAGCCCGAAACGGCTGTCGTATAAAATAGCTCGTTTTCTCATGAGCAGTTAGTTTTTGGTTAGCGTGGCGTCTAAAAGCGCCACGCATTTTTAGCCCCTCTAAATCTTCCGCCACAGGCGGAGAGACTTGGCAACTACACTAAAAGCAAAAAAAGACGAGTTCACAGTTAAGAATTAATAATAAAAATGAGTGTTCAAATAAATAAATACTTTTCACAAATCTCCAATTCGGGGGGTGGGGCTACTCTATTTGATAAGATCTGGGAAAAGCATATCGTCAAAAAAATTGACGATGGTCCTTCTGTTTTATACATTGACAGACATTTTATTCATGAAGTAACAAGCCCGCAGGCATTTACGGGGTTGAATAATCGAGGTATCAAAGTTTTTCGTCCACAGCAAACTATTGCTACTGCCGACCACAATGTACCTACACTCAATCAGCATTTACCAATCAAAGAAGAACTCAGCCGAAAACAAGTTGATGCATTAATAAAAAATTGCGCTGAGCATGGCGTTGAATTATATGGCCTTGGACACCCTTTCCAGGGCATTGTTCATGTTATAGGGCCAGAACTTGGAATTACTCAACCGGGTATGACGATTGTATGTGGTGATAGCCACACCTCGACTCATGGAGCATTTGGCGCAATTGCATTTGGTATTGGTACCAGCGAAGTTGAAATGGTTTTGACAACACAATGTTTATTACAAACCAAGCCAAAGCTCATGCGGATAAATGTGGATGGTGAATTGAGTAAAGGTGTGTTAAGTAAAGATATTGTGCTTTATATACTTGCAGAAATTTCTGCAAGCGGTGCTACAGGTTATGCAGTTGAGTTTGCAGGTTCTGCCATCAGAAGCCTTTCGATGGAAGCTAGAATGACCATTTGCAATATGAGTATTGAAATGGGTGCAAGATGTGGTTTGATTGCACCGGATGAAACAACATTCAATTATATCAAAGGAAGAAAATTTGCTCCGCCAGTTGGCGGAGAAGCATGGGATAAAGCAGTAGCTTATTGGAAAACTTTATATAGTGATGGCGATGCAAAATTTGATAGTGAGCTTTTCCTTACTGCAGAAGAAATAGAGCCAATGATTACTTACGGCACTAATCCCGGAATGGGTATTAGTGTGAATCAAAATATTCCTACTGCTGAAACAGTAAATGAAACTGATAAAAGTGGTTTGTCAAAATCATTGGCTTATATGGGGCTTGAGCAAGGCGCTGCCATCAAAGGACAAAAAGTAGATTATGTATTTATTGGTAGTTGTACCAATTCAAGAATAGAAGACTTAAGAATGGTAGCATCCTTTGTAAAAGGAAAAAAGAAAGCGGATGATGTGGAAGTGTGGATTGTTCCGGGAAGCAAGCAAGTGGAAAAACAAGCTATCGAAGAAGGTATTGATAAAGTATTTGCTGAAGCAGGTTTTATATTACGACAACCGGGTTGCAGTGCATGTCTTGGTATGAATGAAGATAAAATCCCTTCAGGTAAATATTGTATTTCTACATCAAACAGAAATTTTGAAGGGAGACAGGGACAGGGCGCAAGAACATTATTGGCAAGTCCGTTGACTGCGGCTGCAGCTGCAATCACTGGTAAAGTTTGTGATGTAAGAGAATTACTGAATATTGAACTGGAATCAGATTTGTTAGTACATAATTCAAATTAATATTCAAAAGCCCGGCCTCCCTCTCCTTTGGAGAGGGACCGAGGGTGAGGTTTTATGAGCAAGAGAATAAACATAATTAAATCAACAGCAGTTCCGCTTAATATAGAAAACGTGGACACTGACCAGATTATTCCTGCACGTTTTTTAAAAGCAACAAGCAGGGATGGTTTTGGTAAAAATTTATTCCGCGACTGGAGATATATTAATGATGATGAAAACCAGCCGAAGGAGGATTTTCCTTTAAACAACAAAACTTACAGTGGTAAAATTTTAGTAGCCGGTAAAAATTTTGGTTGTGGCTCTTCAAGAGAACATGCAGCATGGGCAATTAAAGATGCAGGATTTGATGTAGTAGTGAGCAGCTTTTTCGCTGATATTTTCAAAAATAATTCACTCAATAATTTTTTACTGCCCGTAACTGTTAGTGAAAGCTTCTCACAAAAACTATTTGAAGCAGTTGAGAAAAATCCTGCGATTGAGGTTGAAGTGAATTTAGCGGAGCAAACCATCAAATTATTAGGGTCTTCGGAAGCCCCTCCTTCGGAGGGGTTTGGGGAGGCTTTTGAAATAAACAGCTATAAAAAAACCTGCCTGCTGAATGGCTATGATGACATTGATTATTTATTAAACAGTAAAGAAGAAATTATTCAATACGAAACGGCCCCCTAAATCCCCCGAAGGGGGACTTTTAAGAGTCTTATAAATAAATTTTAAAAAATGAAATTGAAAAGTTGATGACAAACAAAAACGATAACAATAGTACTCTTCCAAAATCCCCCCTTCGGGGGGTGGGGGGGCTGAAAATTGCAATATTAAATGGCGATGGCATCGGGCCGGAAGTAACAAAACAGTCAATAAATATATTAAATGCAATTGCAGAACGGTTTGGTCATTCATTTGAATATACCGAAGCATTGATTGGTGCTGATGCGATTGATAAAACAGGAACAGCACTGCCAACTGAAACAATTGATATCTGTCTTGACAGCGATGCTGTATTGTTTGGCGCTGTTGGTCATCCAAAATATGATAACGACCCCTATGCAAAAGTGAGACCCGAGCAGGGAATATTGGGAATCAGGAAAGCGTTACAATTGTTTGCCAATATCCGCCCGGTTACTACTTATAAAACTTTGCATCACCTCTCTCCTATCAAATCAAAAAATTTAGAAGGCGTTGATTTTATTATTTTCCGTGAACTGACCGGTGGAATTTATTTTGGTAAAAAACAAACTGCTGAAGATGGCAGTTCGGCAAGTGATGAATGCTTTTATACAAAAGAAGAGATTGAAAGAATTTCGCACCAGGCATTTC
>JANPEU010000093.1:0-1705 GCA_031423175.1 Bacteroidota bacterium | reverse complement strand
CACTTCAACTATTATAAAAACGCAAAGATTGACGATAAGTGTAACAGTGGCCCTGAGATCAAATTTGTTTATGAAACACTCGAAAGTGGCAAGCGGATATCAAAGTACTATAATTTGCTTGTTACGAAGGGTTACCCGGTTCCCAAGCCAGATTATAATCTTAGTTTTGAGTTTAAAGATGTTACTGATAATAAATGGTCAAACTGGGAAACCAATCAATGCTATAACCAACTCCAGTATCGCTATAAACAAATTATGGATGTAGGGCCATATGCTAACATGTTCTATGTTGATGTAGAAATTAAAAACGGGTATTCTGAAAATATTTTTTTCGATTTGAGTTTACAAAATGAGTATGGCAGCTATATAATTGGAAAACATTTTGGGATAAGAGCCGGCAATGGGTTTCCACAGCGGTTTGGTATTGGTTCAAGTCAAAATATTAATCTTCAGGTATCAAAAGTTTGCTTTGGAACTGATAATAGTAAGACTGCCTTATGCGATGCAGAACGAAACAAAGCAAGCAGCACACCTCCTCCAAATAGTTATAAACCTGTTACCAGTAACCCATATAATATTCAACCCGGTATTCCTAATAACTCTAATGGCTTCAGCAGTGCAAATAGTAATAACAGCACGACAACAACAAAGACAACAACTAATTCAACTACAACAGCAGCGACGCAGCAATTAACACCTGAAGATTGGAAGAGGATACAGCAGAATGAGTTGGCGGTACTGCAACAAAAGCAATTTCATGATCAACAAATGAAATTGCAACAGCAAAACGAGGTGTTGAAACAGCAACAGCTTGTAGAGCAGCAGTTGAAGCAACAACAGGAGCAGGAGCGATTGGCCCGTATGAATCAGATAAATGCTGAACAGACACAACGAACAATCAACAGGATGCAGAATACTCCTGTAAGAACATTTGAAGTCGGCAAACTGGAAATTAAAGATGTAAAACAGAAAACTGCTTCTGAAAACATGCCGGATATTCAGATAGAGTTACCTGAATTTTCGGCTAATGAAGTAAGAAATGCAGTCTTTAAAGATTCCATTTTAAAAAACAATTTTGAGAAATACCTGCAACAAAAAACTCAAAGGCCTTTGGGGAAAGACAATACTCCACAAAAAGCAATTGTCAGCGTAAGGTTCAATGTTTCAGAAAAAGGGAAGATAGAAGGTGTAAGCATTGAAACAGCTAATAACGCATATGTAACACCAGTAACTAATGCAATTTTATTATCACAGGGTAAATGGAACCCAGCAACAAAAGGCCCGGCACCATTTAAACAACAACTTAGTTTTACTATAAAGTATGAATAAGTTTAAAAATAATACTGATGCACCTGGAAAATATTTACATGAAACCAAAAGTGCAGAATAAAATTGAAGCATTACAAAAAGTAAAATTACTATAACCTATTCCCCGAAAGGGGAATTGTTTTCATTACAATTTCATTTCATATTTACAACGTGAATTACTGACCCGTGTTTTCCCCTTTTTATTTCCCGTCTTATACCTGTTGAAAACCTCCATTTACTTTGATTAGTTGCACTGATTTGTTTAACCAAAGGCAAAAATATTTTTTGCTAGTCACTATTTTGTAACACCTAACTATTGAAACATGAAAAAGCTAACGCTGCTAACCAGCCTTTTTATTTCTTTTAATCTTTTTGCACAGCCATTCAGTATGATAAA
>JANPEU010000092.1:0-16967 GCA_031423175.1 Bacteroidota bacterium | reverse complement strand
TTCATAAACAATTCCACCCGTTACAGGGTCTTCGGTAAACATGAGGGGTGTATCAAAATCACAGTAAAGAATATTATCACTGGTATGTGCAAGATGTGCTTCGGCTGTTACGCCCAGTTTCGATTCGGTAAATCCGCCAATTTGTATGGGCATTGCATCCGCTTCGGCCAGGTTAATAATTTTTAATGCGTTATACAATCCACCGCATTTGCCGAGTTTTATATTAAACATATCACAGGCACCGAGTGCTATCAGTCTTTCTGCATCGTGATGGTCGCCGCAACTTTCATCTGCCATAATGGGTATAGGGCTGTTCATTCTTACTTTGCGCAGCTTCATAAAATTCCAACGGGCTATTGGCTCTTCGCAAAATTGAATATTACATTTCTTTACACCCTTCAACACTTCAATTGCATCTTTTACTTTCCATCCCTGGTTCGCATCTATGCGCAGTGCCGTATCATTGCCAATTGCCTTGCGTACCGCTTTTATTCTTTCAATGTCCAATTCCGGTTTGCCACCTACTTTTATTTTAATAATGGTAAAACCCTGTTCTTTAAAACGCAACGCATCGGCAGCCATTTTATCCACTTCACCTATACTGATGGTGTAATCGGTAAACAAATCTTTTTTCTTTACTTCCTCTTTTTTATCACCATTCTTTTTTAACTCTTTGCTATCAAAAAGTTGTGTGTACAGCGTTTGTAAATATTTGTACAAGGGCACACCGGCATATTGCGAAGCAATATCGAGCAGCGCCATATCAAACGCACTTTTAATACTTGTGTTGCCGTAAATAACTTTATCCATGCATTGGATACAATTTGATATATCCAGGGGATTTTCATTTTTCAAAACTTTTGCAAGCAGTTGCCCGACTATCATGCAGGTGTCCACCGTTTCAGTATTGATGGCTGCATACGGGCTGCATTCTCCAAAGCCGGTAATACCTTCTTTTGTTTTAATAACAACAATTACACTTTGGGCATTGTACTCAGCCCCAAGCGAAATAATAAAAGGTTCCTTGAGCGGAATAAGAAATTTATAGAGCTCTATTGTTTCAATCTGCAATTTATTTTCTGCCATTGTTAACGGTTTTATGGAAAGATAATTTGAAAAAAGGAATATCAGGAATGGTTTTTGGCTGTAATACAAAAATCGGTATTTACACGTTTATATAACAGAAATCCTTTATTATGAAAATCTACATCCTTCTTGCTTCCTTTTTTCTTTTTTCCTGTAAAAAAAATGTGGATGGTTTGCCCGAAGCCACGCAAAAAGGGGCTAATATTTTCGGCTGCCGCATCGATGGGGAAATATGGGTACCGCAAAAAAATCCGGTGTTCCCCGGTGCTGACATTCTGGAATCAAGACAAATGCCCAACAAAGATTTATACATTAATGCAAGAAATTTTAATTCATCGCCCAACGAATCAGAATTTGAAATTTTTATAAAAGAATTGGATGAGCCGGGTGTTTATACATTTAATACAACACTGACTGCACCCAACCCGGCAGCCAGTTATTTTTATTATATAAAAAGAAATATATCTCCGCAAAATGAATGGATGACTTCAGCCTCCTATACCGGTACGGTAAATATTACTACTTATGATACGGTTAAACGTTTTGTTTCGGGTACATTTCAGTTACAGGCAATTAATTTATACAATACCCCGCAACCAATAACTGTAACAGAAGGTAGATTTGATGTAAAGATTCAGTAAGCTCAATCAAAATAAATCCGGATTCCTAAATGAAAGGAAGCAATGAGCGGAGCAGTATTTTCCAATAAATATTTTGAGGGATAACTGGAAGTCGGAATCCAAACCGTTATTTCATTATACAAAGCTAACTCTCCGCTTACCGGTAGTTCCCAACCAAATCCTAAATCAGCAGTCAATCGTTTAAATCGGGATGTGCCGTTTATAATTGGTGCTGTATATAAAGTTGTGTCAACTGCAGATAAAAAATTATTTTTCACATTTCCACCAATAATACCAAAACCCGCCAAGCCATACAAGCTCCAGTTATCAGTCAGATCGCTTCCACCTTTAAAATAATGTTTCCATCCAATACTTATTTCTTTCACCATCATTTCTGCTTTGTTGGTAAAAGCGATTGATTGCGGAACTGTGGTTGGTAAAATTGCAGTTGCCACCAGTTTATTTTTGAATTTGCCCGGAATAAAATAAGACACCCAAATATAGGGGCCATCTTTTTTTGTAAGATGCAATTCAGTTTTAATAGTATGCCCTGCTGTCCAGAACTGCTGATTTTGTTTTTGGTTCCGTACGGCACTCAGGTCGGTGGCAATGCTGAAGGTGGTTTGTGAAAATAGTACGACCTGTAAAAGCGTAAACACATAAAATAATATCAGGTACTTTGATTTCAGGTAAAAAAAATTATCAGCGAATGTATTTATTTATTCACTACTCCATCCATTTTTAAAGGAGAAATAAAAACGGGTTGAGAATTTGCATCAGCTGCCGGTTTGTTCTGCTAGTTTTTGAAGCCCGTCACCTCTATTCATTAAACTTAATATTTATGAATTATAAATGACAAAGTTTAGCTGTTTTTCCGTTATTTTTATAGCAATTAAATTTTTTTAAAATGTTACTTAGTACAACCTCCACATTGCAGGGAAAAAACGTAGAAGAGTATTTAGGTATCGTTACTGCTGAAGTAATTATTGGCGCAAATTTTATTAAAGACATTATGGGTGGGCTGCGTGATTTTTTTGGCGGCCGCAGCGCTACCTATGAAAAAGTGTTACAGGATGCCCGTCAGAATGCACTTTCTGAACTCATGCAACGGGCACAAGGCCTGGGTGCCAATGCAATCATTGGTATTGATTTAGATTTTGAAACGATCGGTGGCGGTGGCAGTATGCTGATGGTGGTGGCAAGTGGTACTGCAGTAAGAATCAGTTGATGGTTAAAAAATCTATTCTCTCATTTTTTGTAAAAGATTATTAACGCTATCCGAGTGTTCGAGCCGGGCATTCATGCTATCCAATGATCGGTTTGAAATAACCCAATTCATTGAAAAGCTCATTTTATCATTGTGTCTATAAAGATTGAGCGGAATATAACGACCTGGTCCAAAATTATTTTCCAAATAATTTTTTAGCCGGGAATCGTTTACACTTGTTTGGCTGCCGTATGCACCAGCTAATGTTCGGATGGGTGCAGCCAGGTCATTTGTCAAAGGGTTCACTTTGTTCAGTGTTGCATCGCCTCCGGGATTGGGGTCATTGGTAATATGCAAAACATAAAAATCAAGTTTGTTTTTATATTTTATCAGAAATAAATCGCTGTTCATCATTTGCCGCATGGCAATTATCATTTCTTGTACCACACCTGCACCTGAGTTATCAAAATATCCGCCATCTACAAAATAATTGGGTTCACTATAAATGCTATCCGTTCCATCTGTTTTTTTCCCTTTTTTTAGCCCTTCAATTCTTCCTGCCGGACTTACATACGGGAAACTGGCACCCAACACTATTGCTGAACTCATTTTCAAATCTTTTTCCTCATCCATCAAACTTAGTACATCAATTCTTTTATTAAAAAATTTTTCGGTCATATCAATAGTACTTATTACACCGGGTCGCCCATCTTGCATCCGAGTCGTGTTGATGCAGAGTATTGGCATAGCTGATGATTGACCGGTTTGTGTGATAATGGAAGAAAAACCGGTTGCCATTGTTTTATATAAAATATTTTTTTCTTTCGGCGCTTGTTCCAATGCCTTTGTCAAAGAGTAGGCCCGGTCGTTCGTTGTAATTAAAAAAGGAAGTATGTATCTGAAAAAATCGGGACCCAGCATTTTTGCTATTGTAAAACTGAGAAAATCTGTTCCAAGATATTCCTTTGAAACTTCGAGATATGTTTTATTTTGATCAACAAGCAGTTTTTTATTTAAAAGTAAATTATAAAAAGCAGCATTGCCCACACTACCACCCGATGCACCGGACAAGCAAAATAAATTTTTTGAAAATTTTTTATCTGCTCTTGTACTGTCTTCTAATTTTGAAAGCACCGAAGCCACCCAATAACCAGAACGGGATGCACCACCATCTGCCAATACAAAATAAACGGGTTGCGATTTTATCAGTGAGTCAGGATTTGGGTAACGTTGCTTTACCCAACTTGTAAAATATTCTTGCAGTTTTTGTCTTTTATTAAATAAGGCTTGTGCATTCTGTTTCTTTATCAACTGAACACTATGTGGGTCGTAAATACTTCCGGTAATAAAAGCTATGATAAGAAACAATAGGTGAAAATTAAATTTTGCAAATACAGATAGGGTTGAAATAAAATTTATAAACCCGGCCAAAACACCAAAAGCCAGTAATACAAAGGGAAAAGTGCCAATAAACACTGAAAATTTTACCGATAAAATTGTAGTTACATAAAAAATAATGGCGACACCAGCAATTGGATTGAAAAAATTCATACTCCCTCTTTCTTCGGGGTCTCTGTAAAGCCTTTTCATTTTAGCAAACAACAAGACAATTCCTTTTTTCCCTTTATATATTTTTTTTCCGTCATCCCCTTTTTGAACCAGCGTTTTATTTTTATCCATTTCTTGTTGTATTGCTTTACGGCGTGCTACAAAGAAAAAAACCATTACTAACTGTAGTATCATTAAAACAATGACCAACCCTATATAACTGCGTAAAAAAAATACACTTAGCAGCGATCCGGTTATAATAAAGAGAATGCTTGCAAAAATTCCTTTTACCTGGTAATCTTTCGTGAAAACAAAATAGTTGCTTATTCGGTGAAGCAAAATATAGTAGGGGAAACTTAAAATCATTAAAATAGTTGCCCAACCGTTTTTAATACTGGATGCATCAGTTATTTGTAATTTCAGAAAAGCAAGAATGATGATTGTAAAACAAGAAAATCCAAGAAACCTGGGCATATGTACACGTACTATTAGCCATAAATGATTTTCATCTTCCCAAAATTTTGCCTTAGTAACTAACCGGGATGAAAACCAAACTATGTACGCAAAAAAAAGTATGGCGATAAAAAAACAGATATACACCTGAGGATGTTCTAAGGTATAAATCATCAAATCTTTTCCTTGCGATAGTTTCCAGAATGCAAACCAGCAGAGAAATAAAAAAATGAAAGAAGGGAAAAACAACCAGAGTGTTTTTGTAACTGTGCGATAAAAGTCGGCAGTTGTTAATGCTACAATAAAACGTCTTATTAAACCTATGAAGTAGTTCATAAGAAGAAATGATTTTGCCCAGAGAACACTTTGGGAGATTAAAAATATTTTACCGGAGAAAAACTAAAGTTAGGTAAATGAATAACTGAAGACAATAGTCCGAAAGTGGTATATCTGAAAGATGGTGGGGTTTTAAACGCTTATTTGATCTTTCCTGTTAATTTTTCTTTTACACCACCAAACCATTCATCTTTTAAAATGCTTAATATGATACTGCTTCTTCTTGCGCCGTTTGCAATCGGCATATGATTACGCAGAATTCCTTCTTCAATACAGCCAATTGCTTTCATAGCCTTAATACTATTTTCATTTTCAGAATGTGCCCGGAATTCTAACCGTTCCAATCCCCATTTTTCAAAAACAAAGCTGAGCAATAATAATTTACAATGACGGTTGAGTCCGGTACGCTGAAATTTTTTTCCATACCAGGTAAAACCCAGTTGTGTGGAGGAATAGGCTTGTTGAATATCATAAAACCTTGTACTGCCTGCATACAAATTAGTTTGTTTATCAAAAACAATAAAGGGGTATTCTTTTTTTTCGGTTCTGTTTTTAATTGCTCCTGAAATATAATTTCTCAAATTTTCTTCACCTGCAGCAGTGAGTAAACCCCATTTCCAGATTTCAGGTTCATGTAAAGAATAGGGAAGCAGGTGTTCAAAATCATTTTCCTGCAAGGGGCGAAGCAACGTTCTTTCGTTTTCGAGTAGAATGTTTTCTGAAAAAATATCTGTAATCATAAATTAATCCCTGATTCTGATTCTTTTTTTGTCAAGCACAGAAAAAATATTTTTTAATACCTTATAATGTTGTGTTACGGCCTTCAAAACAAGATTTGCTTTTTCATCCGAAGTAAAATCGATAAGACGAATAAGCAATATGCCGCAATGTTTCATTTTAAACCGGTAAACAAGTTCACCGAAATCCTTGTCTTCAGTTATAAGGGTTGCATTATTTTTTACAGCCAATGAAAGCACTTTATCGTCTGGCATAGAGTAGTTAGCTTCGCAAATTGCGAAAGTCTCAAACCCATTCAGCCTTAATTTTTTTAGGATTGAATAGTCGACGCTTTCATCAGCTACGATTCGAATTTTTTCATGAGAGGGACAATACCTTTTCGTGTTTTGTATTATCTGATGCAAATAAAAGACAGGCCTGAATGGCTTTCTTTGTTAATCTCGGGTAAGCTTTCAGTAATTTTTCAGTTGTATTACCAGCCGCTAGTTTTTCTAATATCAAATCAACAGGAATACGTGTGCCTTTAATAACTGGTTTGCCAAAAAGTATTCGGGGATCTGATTTAATATAGGTAATCCAGGTCATTTTAATAGTTTGTTTATTTAAAGATAACAATAAAACTCAAAGATTATTTGAATTGATATAAGTTTAAACTCTTTTAATATCAGCTCCCAATTTCCTCAATCGCTCATCTATCTGCTGGTAACCTCTATCTATCTGTTCTATATTTTGAATTACACTTTTTCCTTCGGCACTGAGTGCTGCTATTAACAAAGCCACTCCAGCTCGTATATCAGGGCTACTCATGGTTATTCCTCTTAATTTCTGTTCTCTTTCCAAACCAATAACCACTGCACGATGCGGGTCGCATAAAATAATTTGTGCTCCCATATCTATGAGTTTGTCAACAAAGAACAATCTGCTTTCAAACATCTTCTGATGAATTAATACACTACCATGAGCCTGTGTTGCCGTTACTAATACAATACTTAACAGATCCGGAGTAAAGCCGGGCCAGGGGTGATCGTAAATAGTAAGTACACCACCGTCCATATATTTCTGAATCTGATAAGATTCCTGCGAGGGAATATGTATATCATCGCCAACAAAATTCATTTTTATTCCAAGTTGCTTAAATTTTTCTGGAATAATGCCGAGGTGATCAATGCCGGCATTCTTAATCGTGATATCGCTTTGCGTCATGGCAGCTAAACCAATAAAAGATCCAACTTCTATCATATCCGGTAACATACGATGCGTTGTTCCTGCCAGATATTTTACTCCTTCTATCTTAAGCAGATTACTTCCAATGCCCGAAATTTTTGCACCCATTCGATTCAGCATTTTACATAGTTGCTGAATGTATGGTTCACATGCTGCATTATAAATTGTTGTAATGCCTTCTGCCATGGATGCTGCCATAACAATGTTTGCAGTACCGGTTACGGATGGTTCATCCAATGAAAAATTTATTCCTTTCAATTGCGGAGCGGCAAGATGGAAAAAACCATCGTCATGATACGTAAATGAGGCACCCAATTTTTCAAAACCAATAATATGAGTATCCAATCTTCTTCTTCCTATTTTATCGCCACCGGGTTTTGGTATAAATGCTTTTTTAAAACGGGCAAGCATGGGGCCAGCCAGCATAACCGAACCACGAAGCTTACCACTTTTCTTTTTAAATGTTTCACTATGCAGGTAATCAATATTTACATCATCGGCTTGAAAAATACAGGTATCCCGCAATGGTCTTTCAATTTTCACATTCATTTCGCCTAGCAACTCTATCAAAAGATTTACATCCAGGATGTCCGGAATATTGGTAACCGTAATTTTTTCGGGAGAAAGCAAAACAGCACTGATAATTTGCAGCGCTTCATTTTTTGCTCCTTGCGGAGTTATTTCACCAAATAATTTTTTTCCGCCGTGGACTTCAAAAGAATTCATTTTATTTTATTGTTTATCCTACGTAGCTGTTAATAGCAAGTAATAAAAATAATAATCTTATTGCGAAGGATGGATTGTGTTGCAAGATAATATTAAAAGAAAATGGTTGATTGGTAAAAACCAATCAACCATCCAAATTCTATTTATTCATATTCATTTGATATCAGAACTCTAATATCTCTTTTTCTTAAAACCACCACCACCTCTCATATCCCGGCGACCACCACCACCATCTCTTGAACCACCACCGTTACTTCCACGGTCGCGGTGCTGAAATTTTCCACGAGGTTTGCCATAACCACCACGGTCATCTTCTGGTTGATGACGATATGCTTTTACAAATGGGGTATTAGTAAAAGTTAATTGGCCATCGGTGATATTGGTAAGTTCACTTTGTATGGCATCATCATGCACCATTTCTTTATGCCATGTATTGTAGGCAAGTTTCATATAATAAGCGATGGCATTTGAAAAACCAAGACGCTTATCAGGGTCCGTTTCTTTTAATGCCTTATCAATAATTATTTCAAGATTTTTTCCCAGGTGCGAATGACGGGGAAGGCGTTTTGGATATTTAAGTGGATGTGGCTTTGCCTTCAGCGTTTCTTTTGTTGGAATCGGGTAGGGAGATTCAACATCCAGATTAAAATCAGAAATTAAAAAAAGATGATCCCATAGTTTATGACGAAAATCTTCTACGTTTTTTAAATGCGGATTCAAAAAACCCATCAGCTCAATAACCGATTGAGCATTTCGCTGGCGGCGTTCTTTATCTTCTATTGTTAATACATGCTCAATCATCTTCTGCACATGGCGGCCATATTCCCGCATAATCATATGATTTCTCGTTGTGTTATACTCCATATCCTGCATGAAAAAATTTTTTAGTGAATAGACAAATGTAGCTATTCAGGTTTAAAGTTAAAAGTTTAATAGTTATTAAATAGCTAAGTTGTTATTCTTAAAAGCTATTCGGATAAAGTTCCTTAATTGAAAAGTAAAGAATATGATAGAGTAAGCCTCATTTTCGGGATGGAATTACAAGATTAAAGGGGTAAAAAGAAGGGGCCCCCGAACCGGGACCCCTTTACAAGCCACCATCCTCTTCCACCTAAGAGGTCGTTTATAGAAAGTTGATTGACAGCGGAAAGAACAGACGAATTATAGTTTCAGCCTTTTTCCGCCTTACTATCAATAAAAAAATTTTGCTGTTTGATTAATTCGTTCACGGAAGGGAACAAAAATGATACCAACAGCCAGTTTTGTTCTATTATCTTTTATTCTTGCTCAAAAGAAAATTTCAATAGCATGTAAATGTATATCGCATCTACATGCAATACAATGGATAAAATACCAGATTTATTGAACTCGTATTTTATGTAAAAAGTTTGTAAAAGCTGCTGAAAAAAAGTAACCATGCATAAAATATTACCTGTTTTCATTAGCCGTAATTGATGAATAGTAAGTGCAGTAAAAACCGTAGTGAGATTACTTAATAAAAAGGTTTATTCTGTGATTTTTTACTTAGAAACTCCTGTTCATCCTGCTACCTTTGCGCCCATGCGGATTGTAATAAACACATATGGCACTATAAAAAATACAAGCCGTGACTATATAAATTTTGTTTATGAATCATTCAAACGAATTGTGAAGGATCATCCTGAGCATGAGTTTATTTTTATTGCAGATAAATATTTTAATCAAGATGCAATTGTTGCAGAAAATAGTATTCAGGTTCTTTCGGGTTCGCCGGGCAACAATCCTATTACCTGGAAATGGTGGTACGATGTAAAAATTCCGGCACTGTTAAAAAAAAATAAAGCAGATTTATTTGTTAGTTGTGATGGATGTTGTTCATTAACAACAAAAGTTCCGCAGTGTTTATTGATTAATGATCTTTCTTTTTTATCCTTTCCAGAATTTGTAAAAAAATCACACCTGCTGTTTTATAAAAGATATGTTCCTAAATTTTTACAAAAAGCAAAATCAATTGTGGCTGTTTCTGAAGTAATAAAAAATGAGTTGGTTAAAAATTATGGAGCTGCTTTTGAAAAAGTATCTCGTGTTAACAGTGCACCTGCAGAAATATTCAAAGCAATAAGTAATACAGAAAAAATTTTGACAAAAGAAAAACTGACGGAAGGTAAAGAGTATTTTTTGTATGCAGGCCCAATTCGTCCGGATAAAAATTTAATCAATCTGCTGAAAGCATTTTCTATTTTTAAAAAAACACAACAGAGTAGTATGAAACTTGTGTTAGCTGGTGAAATAATAAAGGACTATAAATCATTCAGCGAAAATTTAAAAACATACAAATACAGAAACGATATTGTGATGCTTCAGGAGGTTGCTGAAATTGAGCTTGTGAAGATTATGGGTGCAGCTTATGCATTGATTAATCCTTCTTTTTATGACGGGTTTGGAGTTTCTGCTCTTGAGGCAATGCAAGCAGAAATACCTGTACTAGTTTCTGAAAATACAGCCACAAAAGAAATTGCGAGGGATGCAGCTTTGTATCTGAATCCCTCAATTATTTCTGATATAGCAACACAAATGATGACCCTTTATAAAGACGAAGAATTGAGAAGTAAGCTGATTGAAAAAGGAAAATTAGTTTCAGAAAAACAGAGTTGGGATAACACTTCAAAATTATTGTGGCAGTCAATTGAGAAGTCGTTAGTATGATTTATTTACCTTTGTCCACCTTTGGTTCAGTTTTATTTAATTTTTAAAAATAGCAGCATTGGGTAAAAAAAATATATGAATAAATCAACTATACGAATTGATGTAACATTGGATGATAACCGGGTACCGGAATCAATTTCCTGGTCAGCTACGGATACTACAATTGAAAATGCACAACAGGCAAAAGCATTTATGCTTTCTTTATGGGACGGTGCGGAAAAAACGGCATTACGCATCGATCTTTGGACAAAGGAAATGATGGTGGATGAAATGGCAGATTTTTTTTACCAAACCATGATGACCATGGCAGATACGTATGGCAGAGCCACCAATCATCCTGAAATGGTAGATGAAATGAAAAAATTTGCAAAGGATTTTTATCATACGTTTCAGGAAAAGCAGTTGAAAGAGAATAAAGCTTAGTGAGTGGTGAATAGTAAAAAAGTAATTCAGAGTAAACGAATTCCTACCCTTCAGTCTGTCTTTTTATTAAAATGTATTTTTAAATTAAAATAATATGAATCTCGAACAAAAAATAATGGCCGATTTAAAAACGGCAATGCTGGCAAAAGATGAAAAAGGATTACGCAGCCTTCGTGCAGTTAAAGCGGCTATTCTTCTTGCAAAAACATCGGAAGGAGCTGGTGGGGAATTGAAAGAGGAAGAAGAAATAAAATTGCTGCAAAAATTGGTGAAGCAACGAAAAGATTCATTAGAAATATTTACACAGCAAAACAGAGATGATCTTGCAAAAAAAGAAAAAGAGGAAATAGAAGTAATTGAAAAATTTTTACCAAAGCAAATGACGACGGAGGAATTGAAATCAGCATTGAAGCAAATTATTGCCGAAGTTGGGGCAACTACTCCGGCAGATATGGGAAAAATAATGGGGGCAGCCTCGAAAAAATTTGCAGGTAAAGCTGACGGAAAAACGATTTCTACCTTGGTAAAAGAACTTTTAGCAGGCAGTTAAGACAACTATAAATTTTCAATACGCAACAACCTGTAAACAATATAGAAGTTAAGTAACCGTTGAGTCTTGTTTACTATTTATTGATTCTCCGGTATTTTGGATTGCTCATTAAAAACTAAAAAATGTTTATTGATATTCTCTTCGCCATCCTCATTGTGTTCGCTGTTATCAAGGGGTTTCAAAAAGGTTTAATAGTCGCATTGTTTTCATTCGTTGCCTTTTTTATCGGGCTTGCTGCTGCATTAAAGCTTTCAGCAATTGTTGCCGGCTATATTGGTAAATCTGTAAAAGTATCTGACCAGTGGCTTCCGATTATTTCGTTTGCAGTTGTATTTATTATTGTTATCATTCTGGTGAGGCTCGGCGCTAAACTAATTGAAAAATCGGTACAGGCTGTTCTATTGGGTTGGATAAACAGAATTGGTGGAATTTTATTTTACCTGATTATTTATATTACCATTTTTAGTGTGTTACTATTTTATGCTGAGCAGTTAAATCTTCTTCAGACAGAAACAATAAATAAATCAGTAGTATATAAATATGTACAGCCCTGGGGTCCAAAAATTATCAATGCTTTTGGACAACTGATCCCCATTTTTAAAAATATGTTTACTCAGCTGGAAGAATTTTTCGGGCATATCTCACAACAAGTTCCAAAGCCTTAAATAGATTTATGATTTGTTTTTTTTAGCCTCCATTTCAATTTTATCTTTCTTTATTAAAATTAAATTATCTCAATTCATTATTGAGGCAAATAAGCTATTTTAGCGGAAATAAACTGCATTAAAGAAGAAATGGAATTCGAAATTAAACAACAGGATAAATTCAAATACGTAGAAAAGGGTAATGGCGAACCGCTAATGCTACTACACGGTTTGTTTGGTGCTCTCAGCAATTTTGAAGCTTTAATCAATTATTTTAAAAATTATTATAAAGTTATCGTTCCCTTATTGCCACTTTATGATCTGGATATTTTACACACATCAGTTGGTGGTTTGCAAAAATATCTGAATAAATTTATTGATGCAAGGGGCTATGATCAGATTCATTTACTTGGAAATTCAATGGGTGGTCATGTGGGATTGGTGCATGTGCTGAAACATCCCGAAAAAATAAAAACGTTGATTCTTACCGGCAGCAGTGGACTTTTTGAAAATGGAATGGGCGACAGTTATCCTAAACGTGGCGACTACCAGTATATCAAAACAAAAACGGAGATGACTTTTTTTAATCCGGATACTGCCAGTAAGGAGTTGGTAGATGAAGTATATGCAATTGTAAACAACCGTATCAAAGCAATTAAAATTATCGCATTGGCAAAAAGTGCCATTCGGAATAATCTTGGAGATGAATTAAGCAAAGTAAAGCAACCTACTTGCTTAATCTGGGGAAATAATGATTCCATCACACCGCCATTTGTAGCAAAGGAGTTTCATAAACTCATTCCAAACAGTGAACTGAACTTTATCGATAAATGCGGACATGCACCCATGATGGAAGTACCAGATGAATTTAACGCTGTATTGCATAATTTTTTAAAAAAACATAGTATCCCTGCAACAATTAGCTGATTGTTTTTGTCTAACCTAACAAACATCCTAATCCATGCTAACCCGTGAACTACTTACGCAAACTTTACCTCATCTTAAATTGAGTGATAAAATTTATCAGGCATTGCAACAGATGAGTGATAACAATGTTACTCATCTTCCGGTTATTGAAGATGAAAAATTTATTGGTCTTGTGAGTGAAGATATGTTGCTGAATGCTGAGGATGATTCGGCTGAATTGAGTGAGCTTCAGCATGCGTTTATTAATATATCCGTAAAAGAAAACGAGCATTTTTTAACCGTCATTCAGGAAACAGTTGAAAATGATCTTTCGCTGATGCCTGTGGTAAATGATGAAAATGAATTGCTGGGTTCCGTTACTAAAAGCGAATTGCTGAAAAACGCCTCAGAGTTTATGAGCCTGAATGAACCCGGCGGTATGATCGTACTGGAAATGGAACCCAAACAATACTCATTTAATGAGCTAAGCAGATTGGTGGAAGCTAATGAAACACAGATAACGCAACTGAATACATCGGTTGATAATTTGACAGGAATGCTTAGAGTTACAATTAAAATAAATAAAGCTGATGTGGCAGATGTGGTTTCATCATTGCAAAGACACGACTATAATGTGAAATATTATTTTGGCGAAGAACTTTATGAAAATGAACTGCGCAGCAATTATGATAACCTGATGAATTATTTAAAAATTTAATTATACCTGCGTATTTTTTCTACTCATCCTTTTTAAAAATTATCTATTAAAATATTAAATACTGATAACTAAAAACCAGCTATTTTCGTTGATGGGGTAATTCAAAAATGCAGCGGAATATTAAATATCAGTTATTTATTTTTTTATTTTTTGTACAGGTAGTTTCATTACATTCACAAAATCAACATGAGCAGTTTGTAAATGATTCTATATCCCTGCCATCCATCAAAGGAAGTATTCAAAATCCACAACAAAAATTAGTAAACACTTCTTCCACATTATTTATAGTGGGAAATATTTTCATTACGGGAAATAAAAAAACAAAGTCCTCCATTATACTCCGCGAAATTCCATTTAAACAAGGCGATCAATTCAATTTGCAGGGTTTGGTAGAACAGTTTGAACTTGCCCGCATACAAGTGATGAATACTTTTTTATTTCATGAAGTGATTGTTTCATTAAAAGGATTTAAAGGCAACACAATCGATGTATCAGTTCAGGTATCGGAACGATGGTATCTTTTTCCTATGCCTTATTTAAAACCTGTTGACCGCAATTTGAATCAATGGTTGTTTGATAAAAATGCCAGTTTGAATCGTGTAAACTATGGCGCAAAAATTTCACATAATAATTTTACCGGGTATAATGATAAGTTCAGAATATCGCTGATCACCGGATATACCAAACAGTTTTCTATAAACTATGATCGTCCTTTTTTTGATAAAGCGATGAAATGGGGAATGAAAGTTTCGATAGCGGCAGGAAAAAACCGTGAAGTAAATTACAGCACACTTAATAATAAACAGCAGTTTATAAAAGACAACAACAGCTATTTACATAGTTTCATTTATTCGAATTTTGAAATCAATTATCGGAAGGCAATCAAATCAAGACATCGGTTTGGTGTAAATTTTTCAAGTGAAAAATTAAGGGATACGGTTTTGGTGCTAAATCCGCTTTATTTTCCTTCAGGCAGAAAGTATGTTCAGTTTCCAGAACTTTATTATACGTTTCAGTTTTTTGATTTTGATTACAGACCTTATCCTACCAAGGGTTATGCAACCGAGATTACATTTTCTAAAAGAGGGTTTAATAAAATAATTAATGTATGGCAATTGAGCTTGAAGGGTTCAGCCAGCTGGCCAATCATCCGGAAAACTTTTTTAAATGTAAAATCTTATGCGACTGTTAAGGTTCCTTTTAAACAACCATTCCTGAATCAGCAATTGCTTGGCTACAGCGATACTTTTATGCAAGGCTATGAATATTATGTAGTAGATGGTGTGGCTGGTGCTTATTTAAAAACTACAATCACACAGGAACTATTTAATTTTAATATCAAGCTGCCGGCAAACAAACTTGCTGCGAATAAAAAAATTCCTTTTCGCATTTTTGCAAAAATATTTGGCAATACGGGCTATGTTCACAATCCACAACCCGGAAATAATTTATTAGCAAACCGTTTATTAAGTTCTGCGGGTGTTGGTATAGATATTCTTACGTTTTACGATTTCATTTTTAAATTAGAATGGACATTTAACCAATTAGGGCAAAACGGGCTATTTTTACACCGGAGATCAACTTTTTAATTGTGACCCGATTGTTTGGAGGTAAGTGGGTGTTTGAAAACTTAACACAGTTGTCTGATATTAGTTTTTTATTCGTTTATGATGAATTTTCAATCACAAGCCGCAAACAATACGTAAAATATAAAATCGAAAATATTCAATATTAAATATTAAATGAAGGCAGCAATCTATAGCCGTGTTTTGGTAGCAGAACAGGAGCAAGACATTCAATTGTTTTTTGATGAATTGGAAAAACAAAAGATAGTAGCTGTTGTTTTTCTACCTTTTTTTAATGAAGTAAAAGAGAAAATAAAACTTCCGGCATCAGCAGAAACTTTTTCTGAGTCAGACAATTTAAAAGAGGATATTGAATTTATCATAAGCCTTGGTGGCGATGGTACTTTGCTTGATACAATTACCCTGGTTCGGGATAAAAAAATTTCCATCATGGGAATTAATTTCGGCAGGCTTGGTTTTTTGGCAGGGATCGGTCGTAATGAAGTAGCCACTGCAGTAAAAGCAATTGCCAATCACACACATATTGCCGATAAAAGAACATTGATACATCTGGATTCCGATATGCCTCTTTTTGGTGAAATTCCGTATGGGTTAAATGAATTTGCAATTCATAAGCGAGATGTAGCTTCTATGATAAAAATTCACACTTACGTGAATGGTGAATTTTTAAATACATATTGGGCAGATGGATTAATAGTAGCTACACCTACCGGAAGTACGGGATATTCATTGAGCTGTAATGGTCCGGTTGTTTTTCCGGATAGCAGCAGTTTTGTAATAACGCCGGTAGCGCCACATAATTTAAATGTCAGACCCATTGTAGTAGCTGATTCAAATATCATTTCTTTTGAAATAGAAAGCCGGGATGAAAATATCATTTGTGCTCTTGATAGCCGACGTGAATTAGTAAGCCGAAATGTGCAACTGGCAGTACGGAAAGAAAAATTTCATGTTCAGCTGGTTCGATTAAGCGAAAACAATTTTTTACAAACATTGCGTAATAAACTTACCTGGGGCCTGGATAAAAGGAATTAGTATTTGTGTCCTGATTGCTTTCTGGATGGAATCAAGAATCAATTTTCATTTGTTTTGACATTGCAATTTTAGAAAATTATTGATTGCTAACCACTCATTGTTGAATGCTGAAAGCTTGTAGTTCAAAGCTGCTCACTCCTGTTAAAATTTTAACAGCCCTATTTTTTCTTTCAACAAAAGAAAATGGCTACTTTTAGCGTTCTTAGTTTTCAGCATTTATAATACAGGATATGAGAAAAATTTTTCTGGCAATTATCATCGTTTTACAAGCAATCTCTTCAATTCATCTAAATGCGCAAGATGCTGTAAAGCAGGAAGGTGAATTTGGAATTGGCCTGGGTGCAGCCCATTATTTTGGTGATCTGAATACAAGAGCTAAACTCAATCGTCCGAAAATTGCAGCAAGTGTTTTCTTCCGGAAAAATTTTGGTAATTATATAGCAGCCCGGCTAAGTGCAAGCTTTGCAAGGTTGGGTTATTCT
>JANPEU010000091.1:0-3912 GCA_031423175.1 Bacteroidota bacterium | reverse complement strand
CGGAAATATACGGGTGGAAGATGTGAAAGTGGAGCATTATGAAATTCTCAACTCACCCCGTATTCCAATTGCATCAGTTGGTATTACCCGTGAATTGAAAGTAGAAGAAGCTGCTGCCGCACCTGCTGCGGGTACTATTGCTCCGGCTACTACGGCTGCTGCAACTGCTGCACCCGCTGCTGCTGCGGCTGCTCCTGCCAAAAAAGCGGCAAAAAAATAATTTTGCTTTTGTAGAAAATAAAAACTCACTTCTTTCTGATGTGGGTTTTTTTATTTACCGGTAGAAAATTATTATTGTAATTTGTTTTTGTTAGAATAAAAACATCATGAAATTTTTAATAGTTGGTTTGGGAAATGCTGGAAATGAATATGCCCATACCCGTCATAATATCGGGTTTGACGTGGTAAATGCTTTTGTACAAAAACATAGAGGTAGTTTTTCGGTTGCACGCCTTGCGAATATGGCAGAAGTAAAATGGAAAGGAAAAAAATTTATTTGTATTTGCCCCACAACTTTTATGAACTTGAGCGGCAATGCTGTTAAGTATTGGATGGATAAGGAAAAGATTTCTATTGAAAATATTTTTGTGGTATTGGACGATATTGCTCTGCCTTTGGATAAATTGAGGATAAGATCTGGTGGCAGCGACGCAGGTCATAATGGACTTAAGAGCATCCAGGAGATGATAGGTTCTGGTAATTATCCCCGTCTTAGGTTTGGAATTGGCAACGATTATACAAAAGGCGGGCAGGCAGATTTTGTTTTAAGTCAATGGAAAAAAGACGAAGAACCACTTGTAAAATTAAAAATTGATAAATCTGTTGAGGCAATTGAGAGTTTTGCTTTCGCCGGAATTGCAACGGCCATGAATATTATAAATAATAAGAGCTATAAGCTATGAGATTTCAAATCCATTACTTACTTTAGCCTCCCTGATTGAAGCCCGAGACCACCTTTTTTAAAATCCACAATCTTACCGGAAGCCAATAAATATATAGGATGAACAGCCTTTACATTTTTGTATCCAATGTATTTAATTAAAACTACCACCAGTTTATGAAAATCTTTTGTGTTGGACGTAATTATGCAGCCCATGCCGCTGAACTCGGAAATGAAATTCCTGATGAACCGGTAATTTTTATGAAACCTAAAAGTGCATTGCTGCAGCCTAATACACCATTCTACTATCCCGAGTTTACCAATGAATTGAATTATGAGGGGGAATTAGTTTTACGTGTAAGTAAAAATGGTAAATATTTACAGGAAAAATTTGCCGGAAAATATTATGATGCGATTACGGCTGGTATAGATTTTACAGCACGTGATATTCAAAACGAATTAAAAGAAAAAGGATTGCCATGGGAGAAAGCAAAAGCATGGGACAACTCTGCTGCCATCGGTAAATGGATTCCGATCGATACAATAAAAAATAAAAAAGCAATAAACTTTTGCCTGTATAAAAATAAAGAACTGATGCAACAGGGCAACTCGGGAAATATGCTTCATAGCTTCGATAAAATTGTAGCCTATATTTCACAATATTTTTCCATCAATATTGGTGATTTAATTTTTACCGGTACACCCGCAGGTGTTGGAGAATTAGTGGTGGGGGATGAAGTGGAATTGTTTATTGAAGAACAAAGTTTATTAAAGTTAGAAGTAAAATAGTTTTCAGAATCAGTTTGGATCTTTTCTGAACTGAGGATGCAAGACCAACTGCTCCATAAATAAAGCACTTTGCTACCACCATTGCAAAGTGCTTTTTTTTATAAAAATAGGTAAACGGCATTCCCTTATTTTTGCTGCTATCATCGCTTGCCGGTTATGATCGAAAATTCTATTTTACTTAAAGCATACTCACTCATGCGCCAGGCGAAAGCAATGGCTGAAACCTACGAGGCTAACAGAGCTATTTGTAAATACGTTCACTCCACATCCCGTGGGCATGAAGCAATTCAATTAGCAACTGCTTTTCAACTGCAGCCCCAGGATTATGTAAGTCCCTATTACCGTGACGAAAGTTTATTGTTAGGATTGGGTTTTACGCCTTACGAATTAATGTTGCAATTACTTGCAAAAAAAGATGATATATTTTCCGGCGGTAGAGAATACTATTCACATCCTAATTATAAAGGGAATGATAAACCAACAATCATTCATCAAAGTAGTGCAACAGGAATGCAGGCAATACCCACAACGGGAATTGCACAGGGAATACAATATCTCAACCCAACTAAAACGACCCAAAAATCAGGACATCCTCTACGAAGATGGGATTTTGCAAACTCACAAAGCCAACATATAGAAAACTCAAAACAAGAAGGCGAAATTAATTTATTGGAGTCTTCCGGGAACCCTCCTTTGGAGGGCAGGGAGGCTATTGTTATCTGTTCTCTCGGTGATGCTAGTATTACCGAAGGAGAAGTAAGTGAAGCGTTTCAATTTGCCGTATTAAAACAATTACCCATAATCTATTTAATACAAGATAATAATTGGGGCATCAGTGTATCTGCTGAAGAATCGAGAGCAATGAATGCATATCAATTTGCAAAAGGATTTAAAGGTATGAATCGAATACAAGTTGATGGCAGCGATTTTAAAGCCTCATATAATGTAATGAAAGAGGTATGTGATTTTGTTCGTAATGAAAGAAAACCCTATCTCGTTCATGCACAAGTTCCTTTATTGGGTCATCATACAAGTGGTGTACGAAAAGAATTTTATAGAAGTACTGCAGATTGGGAAAAACATCTTGAAGACGACCCAACTCCAAAACTTAGAAATAAATTATTGAGTCGCGGAATCAGCGAAGAAGAAATTTTACTTATCGAAAATGAAGCAGCCGAGGTTGTAAAAAATGATTTTGAAAAAGCAGTAGCTGCCCCAGAACCAGATCCTGCTTCAATAAGTGAATTTGTATTTGCCCCAACTGTAATAACAGAAGAAAAAGGGGAACGTTCGCCATTGAATGCGGAAAAAATTTTCATGGTGGATGCTGCATTATTTGCCATCAGGGAAATTATGGAAGACCATCCTGAAGCAGTATTATACGGACAGGATATTGGCAAAAGATTGGGTGGTGTTTTCAGGGAGGCTGCAACATTAGCTGATCAGTTTGGAGAGAGCAGGGTATTTAATACTGCTATTCAGGAAGCATATATTGTAGGCTCCACAATTGGAATGAGTGCTGTGGGGTTGAAACCAATTGTTGAAGTTCAGTTTGCAGATTATATTTATCCAGCCTTAAATCAATTAGCGTCGGAAGTTTCCAAATCTTGTTATCTCAGTTGTGGAAAGTTTCCGGTATCAATGATACTTCGTGTGCCGATCGGAGCTTATGGTGGTGGTGGTCCATATCATAGCGGATCTGTTGAGACAACCTTATTATCTATCAAAGGAATAAAAATTGCATATCCATCCAATGCTGCTGATATGAAAGGCCTGATGAAAGCAGCATACTATGATCCAAATCCTGTAGTGATGCTGGAACATAAAGGGCTTTACTGGAGTAAGGTACCCGGTACAGAAGAAGCCAAAACAAAAGAACCATCACGGGATTATATTTTACCTTTCGGAAAAGCAAATACAATATTATATGCCGATAAAAATAAAATAATAACTGGTGAAACTTGTGTAGTAATAACGTATGGCATGGGTGTCTATTGGTCAAAAGCTGCTGCAAAATTTTTTCCGGGTCAGGTAGAAATTATTGATCTGCGAACTTTATTTCCATTGGACGAGGAAATGGTTTTTAATAAAGTAAAAGAGCATGGAAAGTGTTTGATTGTAACAGAAGAACAACAGAACAATTCTTTTGCTGAAGCATTGGCAGGGAGAATAGCAAAAGCTTGTTTTAAATGGTTAGATGCACCGGTTGAAGTAATAGGCGCATTAAATTTACCCGCCGTTCC
>JANPEU010000090.1:0-8163 GCA_031423175.1 Bacteroidota bacterium | reverse complement strand
TTCATCAAAAATTAAACTCAGAAATGATAATGCGGATGGATAATCTTGTTTCTCCGGCTCGGATACCCACTTAATTTGGTTCTTTGTTGTTTTCATTTATTAGTTTTTTCAGAAAGTTTAGAGGAATAAAAGGCATAAAATATCGTTGAGGGTAAACTTTATTTTTCATCTTGCTTTCTATTTGTTAGCCACTTGTCTATTGGTTTTAAAACCCAATTAATTGCAAGGATTAAAAATGTAGCAATAAATGTTTCAACAAAATACCCTGCTGCTGCCAAACAACCAATAGCTGAACTGCACCAAATTGTTACCGCTGTAGTAAGCCCATGAACGCTTATTCCTTCTCTGAAAATTACACCAGCACATAAAAAACCAATTCCTGTAACTACTTGTCCAATAACTCTTGTTATATCACCATTAGGATGTATAATCATAATAGATAGCAAAACATATAAGGCGGAGCCAACAGCTACTAATGTATTTGTTCTTAACCCTGCTGATTTATGATGCCACTGGCGTTCAAAGCCGATTATAAAACCTGCAAGCAATGCAACTAAAACCCGTAGGGTAAATTCTGTATTTGTCATAGTTTCTCTTTTCTGGTTAACTATGTTTATTTGATACTTTTTCCTCAATGGATTTTAAAATTTCTAATTGCTTTGCCTGACTTTCAAACAATATTTTAATTTGTTCTTCAAGCAGCAAGTCAATTTTCTGGTGTAAACTTCTTACTTCTAACTCTGCCTTTAGGTTAATGAGATAATCGTTTTCACTTCTTTTCCTGTCCTTTTCTTCTTTTCGGTTTTGGCTCATCATTATAATTGGTGCTTGTAATGCGGCAATAGCCGATAATACCAGATTCATAAGTATAAAGGGATAAGGGTCGAAGTCGTCCCTTTTGGGAGTAAGGGTATTAAACAAAATCCAAACTGTAAGAATAACAGAAAAACTAATTATAAACTTCCAGCTACCACCGAACCTTGCCACCTTATCCGAAATACTCTGTCCTCTTGATAAGGTTTCTTTTGGCGGGTGTAGCAAATTTTCAACGATGAGTTTTTCATCTTCAATTGTTTGCTCAACAATTTTTTGTAACTTAATTAATTGATCATTTCCTGATTTAAGAAGCCTTTCTGTATCTGCATTCATAATTGAGATTTTATTTTAAGATATTGAAGGTAAGTAGTAAAATAATTATCAAAATACCAATCAAAGAAACTATGAAAAAATAGTCAGCAATTGTCTCAAGCCTTTCTTCCTTAGATTTATTTTTGGTACGAATGGAATAGAACGAAAAAAAGCAGGAGAAAGTCAACAGAAGTGCGATAATTGAAGTAAACTCATCTATAATGTATGCTTTAGTGTGATTTGCAATATGTAAAGATGTAATAACAAAAAGGCAAAATCCCAACAGGGTTGCCGAGGTATTTAGTATGTGTTGCGATGTAGTATTTGCCATTTCTAAAAATAGGCTTAAAAGTCAGTAAATGTCGAATAGTTAAAATCAACACACTATTGGCGGTTAATATTTCTAGCACAATAGAGTTGCCGCTAACGAAGAAGGGATTAGAAGCACCACTGTTCGTTTCAACACAACTGTTTGATAGAAGCATCCCGAAACTTAGGGATTTGATTACCGAACAAAATCCTTCTTATAAAAATTTCTTTTAAACATATGTTATGCGTTCGTACTACTCTCGCCACGAAGTTGTGTCCGTCAATGTTTGCAGTCATTCTTTCAAATTGCTATTTTAAGTAAGCCGAATACATCCACACTAATTTTTCCTGTTCACGGATGTAATCACTCATGAGTGCATTGGTTCCTTCATCACCCGCATCAGCAGAAAGGTTTAACAGTTCTCTTTGTGCAACAATTAGGATTTCAAACGCCTCTAAAATTGTTTGAATACCCTGTTTGCCGTCAGAAACATTTTTTATACTCCTGATTTTTGCTGTGTTTTTGTAATCGTCAAAAGTGTGAAGTGGTATTGCACCTAATGTTAAAATTCGTTCTGCCACTTCATCTACTTTCAATAGTAGATTGGTATATAGCTCTTCAAACTTTAAATGCAGTTCAAAAAATTTTTCACCTTTGATGTTCCAATGCAACCCTCTTGTGTTTTGGTAGAACATCATGTAGTCAGCTAACAGATTATTCAGATTGTCTGACAACTGTTTGCTTTTTGTCTTGTCAAGTCCGATTTGACTTTTATTTGCCATTTTGTTTTGTTGTTTATGATTGTCAAAGTTAGTTTTTTGTCTGTTCGCTTCTTGCAGAAAGTTTCAAGTTAGTACAGCACCCAAGCTTGACGCATAACGTTAGTATTTCCGCCATCACTTGTATAAAATTTCTATGATAATCAATCTCACTCTATACCATAAATTTTTTAATTAATTTATTTAAAGCTATTACAATGTTCGAATAAATAATCAATATTTGTCAAAACTTTTTTTGCTTAAGATACTTTAAATCGTAATCCTGTACTTTTACATCTATGGGCGAATACTCAATGCAAGAAGCAATGAAACAATTTCTGAATAAGAGCCGTATTAAAGGTTCTGTTCAGGCATTGCAGATAGAAGATATATGGGAGCAGCTAATGGGTAAAACCATTGCACGTTACACCGAGAAGATTCAGCTATTCGGAAACAAACTTATCATCACAACATATGTAGGCCCGTTGAAAAATGAATTGATTTATCAAAAAGAAAAAATCAGGAACCGGGTAAATGAAGCACTGAATGAACATATCGTTCATGAAGTGGTAATTCAGTAAATAGCTACTTCCCGGTCATCATCAAATACTTCAGTACGCATCACCACTACTTCCTGCAGCAAATCATCGGCAGAAATAATTCCGCGGAATGAATACTCGTCAAAAACCGGGATTTGATGAATATGATGCTGGCACATCAGTTTCAAACAACGTTCTACTGTATCATCTGATGATGCAACCGGCAGGTTTGTTTTCATTAACTCATCCACAATAACATTTTCTGTAGATTTTTTACTCAGCAATATGTTATCTGTTATTTCGTGTTCCGTCAGTAGTCCAAGAAAATTTTCATCTTCATCAACTACGATAAGATAATCGCTGTTTTCACAATGCATTTTATTTAACGCATCCCGGAGTGTACAACCAGATAAAACAGAATTAAAATGGGGTTGCTTACGGGCTAATATAGGAGATATTTTTTCCATGATTATTGGTTTTAAGTATTTGTAAGGTAAGTTATTCTTTGAAGGGAACAATATGATTCTTATCAACCGGAGGTGTGAATATGTTAACTACTCGTCCTAACCCTGGGATCTACCACGCCATATAAAATGTCTGCAAGAATATTTATTAGTATAAAAAAGGTTGCAGAAACCAATACAGCCCCCATCACCACCGGAAAATCTAATTTTTCCAATGCATCCACGGTTACTTTTCCAATACCCTGCCAGCCGAAAATATATTCTACAAAAAAAGCACCTGCCAGTAATTCTGCAAACCAACCTGTGATAGCCGTTATAACCGGGTTTAGTGCATTCCTCAATCCATGTTTCCAGATTACAGCCTGCCGGGATAGCCCTTTTGCATACGCTGTTCGTATATAATCCTGGTTCAATACATCGAGCATGGCGCTACGGGTAAGTTGCGTAATGATTGCCATAGGCCGTATACCCAACGTAATGGCTGGAAGAATTAAATTTTTTAATGCAAGTGTCTTTTCGCCGGTTGTTTCGTCTATTTGTGTCCAGTTGCCAATAATATTTAAACCAGTGTAGTCGCTTAATACAAATCCAAAAATATATGCAATAACAATGCCCATAAAAAAAGAAGGGGCAGAAATGCCAATGATGCTGGTAAAGATGGCAGATGTATCCCACCAGGTGTTTTGTTTTACTGCCGCCAATACTCCTAATGGGATACCCAATACAACAGCGATGAACATGGCTGCTACTGCAAGCATAAGTGTACCGGGTAAAGCCTGCATCAAAATACTCCACACATCCCGTTTGCTTTGATACGACTTGCGCAGGTAAGGGATTTTTATCCCAAATTTAGTTGAGCCGCCAATAAATATTCCTTTGAGATTTTTAGTCGTTATTTCACTGCTACTGTGAAAACAAACCGGCGAAACATCATTTAAATAATAAATGAATTGTTTTAAAATCGGTTTATCCAGGTGCAACTCTTTACGAATATTTGCCTGGGTGGCTGAGTCGCTGCTTTGCCCGGCAACTAATTTGGTTGCATCTCCAAAACCCTGAAATAAAAAAAAGACTAAAACAATAACACCCAGTAAAACAAGGATGCCGTATAAAATTTTTTTAGTAACTAATTTCAGCAAGCTTTACTTTTTATTGACTGAATCCAGTTTTTGTTTTTTCATGTTCTCCGCATTTATTACCGAATCGTAGATTGTATTTATTTCTCCGTTCATCTTCTTTACTTCTTCCATTACCTGGTTATTGGTTTGTGGTTGGACGGGAATTTTATTTAACTCTGATTCAGTTTTTACAAACTGTTTTGCACTCCATTTGCCCAATATAGTTCCCCGCTGTAAAAGATAAATACATGGATTGCTTCGTGCTGCAGTCCGAACCGTTGTTACATCGCATTTAAAGAATTTTATTTCCAGAAATGAGGTGCCCGCAATAGCAGCCGCTGTTTCACTAAAACGTGTTGTTACCAAAAACACCGGAATATTTTTTTCTTTTGCGATAGCATAAATTTTTTCAAACTCAAAAGACCATTCTTTTACCGGGGTAGAATAGTCTTCTGCAAAAAGAATTAATGAATACGGTTGACTGAGGATATATTTAGCCGAATCTTCATCTGTAGTACCTGAAAGGATAAATCCTTTTATAGGTGGTTCATTATTTTTTCCTTTGCGAATCAGTTTATCATACCTGTCCACATATTTGTAAAGTTCTGGACTAAAATCAGCCGGAAATTTGTCAGCAGTAAATTCAATTTTCTGCCCCTGTTTTTCATAAACGAACGTAATAACCGTACTGTCGGGTATTGCATTCGCCGGTAGTTTCATTTGCTCTGGAATATTATTTCCTTTTTTAAATGGCAAACAATCCAAAACCGGAAGGAAACTAAGCGAATACCACTGCACACCAAAAGAAAAAATTGTTATCGCTAACATCGCAAGCAATGCAACCCGTCTTGAAAATGCTGAAATAATTTTTTTCCGGTAAAAGAAAAGAAAGAATATAAGAACCGTAAGAATAATATCTTTTGTAAAAGAAATATTGGGTGTAATGGGAATACAATCTCCAAAGCAACCACAGTTCGTAAATTTTGGTGACCCATCCGCTTTAGTTGCCAGCCATGCATAACCCGTGAGAAAAGTAAAGAACACAATCATTAATAATAAAAGCCAGCTAAAAAATTTCATATGCCAGCCGATGATAACTGCAAAGCCTGCTATTATTTCCAAAGCTATCATTACAACGGCTAGCAACAGTGCATGTTCATGAAAGAATTCGAAAATGGAAATGCAAAAATTTTTCAGAAAAAAAGAAGAACCTGCCAGGCCTTCATTCCATACTTCAAAAAATTCCTGCATTTTATAACCCAGACCATGCGGGTCATTTGCTTTTATTAATCCTGAAAAAATAAAAAGTACACCAACGATAATTCTGACTGCAACAATTAGCTTTTTCATTTGTCAAGTTTGAAATTTCCTGTAATACTTTTATTGATAAAATTCCGGATAATAAACAATTAATTTTTATCGCATATCACTTAATTACTTTTCCACCTTTCAACCTACTTCCTATCTTCGCTTCAAATGTAATCAACAAACCTGAATGTTTACACTCAACTGCAAAGGAAGACTTTTAACGATTGACAAACCCGTAGTGATGGGCATTATCAATATTACACCCGATTCATTTTATAAAAGCAGTCGCTTTACGGATATTGATTCTATTTTACGACAAGCGGAACAAATGCTGAATGATGGTGCTGCGATACTTGATATTGGCGGTCAAAGCACCCGGCCCGGCAGCATAAAAATTACAGAAGAAGAAGAATTACAACGGGTGATTGAACCGGTTACTAAAATTGCTGAAACATTTCCTGAAGCGTTTATTTCTATTGATAGTTTTTATGCACAGGTTGCAAAGCAAGCTGTACAGGCAGGTGCAAGTATTGTAAATGATATTAGTGGAGCAGGCATGGATGATAAAATGATTGAAACCGTTTCTTCCTTAAATGTTCCTTATATTTTGATGCATATAAAAGGTACACCACAAACCATGCAACAGAATACGAATTATGAAAATGTAACAAAGAAGGTACTTGACTTTTTTATATTTAAGAAAACTGCATTGCAGCATGCCGGCATAAAAGATATAATCATTGATCCCGGATTTGGATTTGGAAAATCCGTTGAACAAAATTTTGTTTTGCTAAAAAATCTTTCTGTTTTTAAAATGCTGGATGCCCCGCTCCTGCTTGGTATTTCCAGAAAATCCATGATTGCTAAAACGCTTAATTTAACAACGGAGGAAACATTAAATGGTACAACGGTACTAAACACAATCGGGCTGATGAATGGCGCATCAATTCTACGAGTACATGATGTGAAGCAAGCAAAAGAAACGATTGATCTTTTTTTACAAACAAAAAATAGCAATTAAATTTTACTGATTTCTTTTTCTTAATGAATCCATTTTGGGTTGTACAACCGGCGCAGCAACCGGTGCCTGATCTTTTACATCAACCACTTTAATTTCAAAAATTACTTTCTCATTGGGATTTATTAGTGGCGGGTTTCCTTCGGCACCATAAGCCAGTGCTGATGGAATATAAATTGTGGCTTCTGTTCCTTTGCGCATTTGCTTTATACCATCTGCAAATCCTTTAATCATCGGAGAAACTTCAACTGTAAAATCCAAAAGCGGCGAACGACCAAACGATGAATCGATATTGGAATCAAAAACTTTTCCCGACCATTTCATGCCATGATATTTTACAGAAACAAAGTTGCCTGAATCAATTAAATTTCCAGTACCCGGATTATGAATTTTTACAAACACTCCCAGCTTAGTTTCCTGATAGCCTTCAATTTTATTTTCTTTTAAATATTTCTTTATTTCTTCTTTATCTTTTGCTACCTGCAGATCATTATCTTTTTTCTTATCCAAATCAGCTAAAGAATCAGTTTCAAATACACCTAATATTTTCATAGTGATAACTAAAAGATCCCCTTTTTTTAATTCTTTTGGCAAGGGTGTATTTCGTTTGATGAAAGTATCAATCGACTGAATCACAATTACACTATCACCCACCCGTAGTTGAGTCCAGATTTCTGAAATATCATATCCTTCACTAAAGTTAGAAGTTTGTACATAGGCAGGAGCCAATCCAAAAGTGGTTCTGTACACACTGTCATTTACTTTATTTTCAATATTAAATTTTACAACCTTATTCATTTTAACCTGTTCTCCTTTTCCATCACTAAAAACAGTATAAGGAAAACCGCTTGGAGCTTTTTTATAATTTAATTTTCCGCAGGACACAGCCAGCACTGCAGTAATAAAAATTGAAATTAAAGAATGAAGTCGCATAAAATAATTATTGTAAAAGGTTTTTATTTTCTTTCATCGCTTCTTTAAATTTCCGTACCGTCTCATCCAATGAATCGGTACTGCGTCCGCCAGATGCTGCAAAATGTCCACCGCCATCAAAATATTTTCTTGCAAACTGATTGCAGTCAAATTCACCTTTGCTGCGGAAACTCCATTTACGTTCCTCATCCCGGTCAATACAAAGTGCTACCAATTTTATTCCCTGTATTGACTGCGGATAATTTACCAATCCTTCTGTATCACCCGTTTTGATATAATATTTTAAAACATCGGCTTTAGGCACTGCAATTAAAACTGTATTGTATTCATAAAATACTTCCATACGATTCAGTAAAACATGTCCGGTAAATCGTAAACGGTTTTCTAAAAAATTGTCGAATAACAGGTCATGAACTTTCGAATGATCAAATCCCACTTCTTTCAGACCCGCAACTAAACGGTGTACGTCTGCATTTGCAGATGGAAAACGAAAAGAACCCGTATCACCGATAACACCCGCATAAATACAATCAGCAATTTCCATATTTATTTTTTCCGCATTGCCCGAAGCAACGATAAAATCGTAA
>JANPEU010000089.1:0-6671 GCA_031423175.1 Bacteroidota bacterium | reverse complement strand
TTTAAAAAATTGGCAAACGTGCAATCCACAACAAAGTTTGGCGGAATGGAAAATGCCAATACAATTTTTTATACGGAAAATTCTATAACCGGCGACAGAAAAAATGAAAAATTGTTTGCTCATGAAATTGCACATCAGTGGTTTGGCAATATGGTTACAGAAAAAAGCTTTGCTCATCTCTGGCTCAGTGAGGGTTTTGCTACCTATTTTGCAATTTTATATTTTGAAAATAAATACGGAAAAGTTGCCGCAATGAATATGTTGAAAGAAGACAGGACGAATGTAATTGTACTTTCAAAAACACTACATACCCCCATAATAGATCTGGCAGGAAATGATTATATGAAACTGATGAATGCTAACAATTATCAGAAAGGTGGTTGGGTTCTGCATATGCTGCGAAGTCAGTTGGGCGATTCCGTTTTCTGGGCAGCTATTCAGAAATATTATACTACGTATGCAGGAAGTATTGCCGGAACAGATGACCTGAGAAAAATTTTTGAAACTGTTTCAGGGAAAGATTTAAAACAATTCTTCAATCAATGGCTTTATAAACCGGGACAGCCTTTAATAAAAATAAATTGGAAATATAATTCTAAAGAAAAAGTAATTGATATTCGTATTACTCAAAAACACAAGAATGTATTCAGTTTCCCATTAACTGTTGAAATAATACTTTCCTCCGGGGAAACAATATTAAAAAAATTAGCGATCAATAAAATGAATTCGTTTTTTACGTTTCCGGTAAAAGAAAAACCAAGCGAATTGGTTGCAGACCCCAATACCAATCTATTATTTGAATATACACTTGAAAGAATAAAATAATAAATAACTTGAAAAATAAATTATGGCTACTTCTACATCCAACTCTTCTTCTAAATATTTCAGTGCTTTCCTAGGTCCTGTGAAATTGGTGTTGCCTGGTATTATTGTATCGCTGGTAGGCGGTGCTGCAGGATTTTTTATTTTTAATAACCCGGCAAAAATAAAAGCCAAAGCAACTTATGCTACATGGAATGTAATTGGCGAATACGAAAAAATGTTTACCAAATATGTTGAAGATGCTTATTGTGGTGATGATTCATTGGATCAATTGATTTTCAGAAAAGATTACTCACATCAACTTTCTATTGTTATCCAAAATTTAAATGATTTAAAAGAAGAAGCTAATATTGATACAAAGCTTAATAGTGTTTTGAATGTAAAAATTGCCCGGTACACAGAATCGAAAATATTAACCGAGGGATATGTAGACAGTGCTATTTTTTATAATAACCTGTTAGTGCAAAATCAAACAAATCATCCACTTCAAAAGAAAGTAATGGCTTTGCAGGAAAATTATATTAAAAATCTTGCCCATATCGAAACTCGGGATACAACAATGATAAAAGATGTTGCGGGGCAGCTAACTGAGTCGTATAAAAAATATACAAATCCTTTCTTGACAGAAACTCGAATACTGCAACTCCCCGGTGAGATGAAAAAATATATTACTGGTAGTTGGCGCATGCCGGAAATAGGTGTACTGCTGACAATAAACTCCGACAGTACAGCAATTTGGAAAAATGCGACAGATGAATTGCATTATAAATGGAATCTTGATTCAGCAAGATTTACGATGATAAATGAAACAGAAGAACTGAATTTTTATCTTATCAAAATATCCGAAAAAACAATTTATATGATATGGAAGGAAATGAATAATGGGATAATATCAGGCTGCAGAAAATAGTATTTTGTGAAAATCAAAATTTGCAGATTCCATCAATCACAATTGTATCATCGGTAAAATTAATTGTGTGGACAGCCGATAGTTTATTTCCAACTCCCGGCAACACTTCAAACACTTCTGTTTCTTTATACTCTGTTTCATTTAAAATTTCAATGCAATTTATTTTTAAAGCATAACCGTATTGTTGTGATGCATTGTTCTGAGCAGGGCGGTATAATTTACCGTCTATTGAAAATATTTTACCCGCCGGACGGCAATTTGAAATATCAGTAGCCACAGGGTTTTGGAGATGCGCAATCCAATTATTTGTAAATAAATTTTCTGAATAAAAAAGCAATAGTTGATCATTGCTGCTGGTTAACGGATGATTTTGAGTACATGCAAATAGCCACCATTTGCCGTTTTCAAAATGTAGTGTACAATCAATTAAAGAAATATTTTCCATCAGATTCATTACAAATCCCCATTGATCAGGAAATTGTTTGCAACGGTAAAGCTCAACAGTTTTGTTGGCTGCCGTTTCGGGAATCATATAAAGATTGTTCTCCCACTTAAACACAAATGGATAAGATAAATGATACGGTTTTTCCAAAGCAACGGTTGGTTCTGTATAGGTACCATCTTTCAGCAATTCCATTACACTGATATGTGCTTTATTTTTTGCGTAAAGAAACTCTTCAAAAAAAATAAACTTCCGATTCTCTTTTGTAATAAGAAAGGGGTCCGCTCTGAAAGTATTAGCTGGTTGTTGCAAGTTTTTAAAGTGAGAAAAATCTGTTGTTCCATTTTTATAAGTTTGATTCGATACTAAAATCGAAAATCTTTTGTTATTAAATACCGCTTTCAGCTTATATAGGAGATATGAAAAAATGTTTTTAAAAAAAAGCCAGGCCATGAATGAGTTTACAGGAGCTTTCAGCAAAACGGTATTCTGCTTTTCGGCTGATGATATTCTTTTTTTATATTTTTCAATAAATAAGTCTGATCCGAGTTCATACAATTCTTTCAATCGGTATGGTAAAAAGGAGGAAGATTTCCATGCGAGACTGTTTAAATTATTTTTTACAGAATACGGAATTGTAATTGTGACTCCTTCATAAACGGTTATAGCATCTTTACTTCCGACAAACTGAATAACTAATGAACTTCCCGTCACCGGCTCCTGGTTCATTACTTCCCAAAATGCCGGCGGCAATGCAGATTTATATTTTTCGTTGCCGAAAACAATTTTCCAATAGCCTTGTTTAGGAACCAATAGTTTTCTTAAATCGACATCAGCCCAATACGAAACATAGAGTAAGTCAATATTTAAATTATTGAGTTTATCAGTTTCTGATAAAGGGTGTATCTGTTCATCAAATTCCGTTTTAATATTAATTTTTTCAAAAGCATTATACTGATTGCTAAACCACCAGTTTTCAAATTTTGTAAATGCGCCATATAGAAAAGACGACTTTGCATAGGTTTGATTATTTGCAATAAGGATAACTGAATTTGCTGTATAATCACTTTCGAAAATTTGCTTTAGCATTTCATACTCCCAGGCAGGTAGTTCGCAGTTTTTGTTTACAACAATCCCAATTTTGAGTGGCTGCTTCATAATTAAAATTACCAGGTATCTGAATCTGCTGCTGCTAAAATCAAGTTTACATCTTTGTATGCTGCATCAAGATATAATAAGCAGGAAGATTGTGAGGAATATTTTTTAAACTCAAATAATGATTTGGGAAGCGGCACACTTGAATTCATATTAAACGAAATCGTATTGTAGCCCAGCAAAAATGCCAGCTTTTTAATTTTCTTAATCAGCGCAGTATTAATAATTTCATAATCAGAGAAATCACCAATCCAGAAAACATCAGTAAGCCTTATCCATATAATAATAGTATCAATCTTGATAAAAAAGCGGTCATCTGAATTTTTATAGCCGGTATAAGCCCTGTCTCTTATTACTTTTCCAATAGGAATCTTTAAAGGATTGTTGAATTGAAGTGGAGCTGATATAATATATTTTTTCAAAATATGTTTTGCATAAGGCAAATACAATTTCTGTATTGTTTTGTATCGGTGCACCAGTTTTGACAAAGGAATCGTTATGAGTTTCAGTCTTAAATCCCAGCGGATAATTTCATCCATTTTTTTAAATCCGAGTTTATTTACAAATCCATGTAACGAATTTTCATTTGGTTGACTGATAATAATTTTCATTCCTTCTTCATAACAAACTTTATGGGCTAATTCGGCTAATTGTATAAACAGGTTTTTATTGCGATGTAGTGGGTCAGTCATTAAATCTCCCGACTGTCCAATGCTGATTGCTTTATCCTCTATTAATACATTCATAGGAAAAACGCCGTAGTAAGCAGCCGGTTCTTCTGAAATTATATGAATGGCGATAAATCCAATAACATTTTTGCCAAGCAGGGAAGTGTTGAATCTTTTCTCTAAATCGTCCGGGGATAAACGAACTTTATAAACCCGGAAAAAAAGTTTTTCCAATAATGGATAATGTATCAGGCTTAATTTTTCGAATCTGTATTCCGTTGAAGATAAACTAATCATTATTGCCTTTGAAGTGATGAATAGTACAAATGTAAACAGGAGTTTGGTTGAATCAAATTTTGAGGTGTTTAATCTACTTTAGAATTTCGCCTGTATTTTTCAGCGAGCAATGACTATTTCCAGGATTCTTATTTATTTTTTAAAAAAATGTAACCTGGCTGAAAAGAGGAGCGTCTTACCAAAATAAAACTCAACTTTACACTAATAAACCGAGAAATATGAAATATAAATTATTTACAATTGTAGTACTGGCTATTTTTTTAACATCCTGTCATAATTTTTTTGGCGAGCATATTCATGGTGATGGGAATATAAAAAAAGCAAGCCGTTCTGTTTCATCATTTACCGGTGTGGATGTAAGTGGCGGATTGGATATTTATGTGAAACAAGATTCTGCAACTTCGGTCACAATTGAAACGGATGCCAACCTTCAGCAATATATTATCACCCGTGTGGAAGATGGAGTGCTGCATATTTATCAGGAAAATAATAAAAGTATTGAAGGTACAAAAGGAATAACTATTCATGTAAGCAGCCCCTCCTTCCATAGTTTTGAAGCAAGTGGTGCATGTGATATACGGGGCGAGAATAATATTCAACACACAAGCGAAATAAAATTGCATGCCACAGGTGCCAGCAATATTGAATTGGATTTGAATGCACCAAAAGTTTCTGCTGATATTTCTGGTGCTTCTGGAATAAAACTATCCGGTACAACAAAAGATTTAATGATAAATGCCAGTGGAGCTTCTAATGCAAAATGCTATGAATTGATGACTGAAAATGCCGATGTGGATTTAAGTGGGGCAAGCAGTGCAAATGTATTTGCAAGCGTAAAAATTACCGGGGAGGCAAGCGGTGCATCTGATGTAAGATATAAAGGCAGCGCCGCAACTGTAACTGTAAATACTTCGGGTGCAGGTTCGGTTAAGAAAGAGAATTAACGACAACAGGTTTTATTGAATAAATTTTAATTCCCGCCGGAGAGCGGGGATTTTTGTATCTTAAATTTTCTAAAAATTATTATGAAATATTTTTTATTGACTCCTTTTTTATTTCTATTTCTTTTACCAGGAAAAAAACACACTGTAAAATGTGAAATAAAAACTTCTTTGGGAAATTTTGTTGTTGAGCTGATGCCGCATAATGCTCCGCTTACCTGTGACAATTTTTTAAAATATGCGGATGCAGGACTTTATGACAACACTGACTTTTTCAGAGTTCAGAATTTGCAAAATCAGAATGACAGACCTGTAAAAATTGAAGTTATCCAGTGCGGTAAAGTTGATTCATTAAAAGAATTTCTACCAATAAAACATGAGAACTCAGCAAAATCAGGTTTGTTACACAAGGATGGTGTAATCTCAATGGCAAGAGGTGATACCGGCACAGCCACTTCATCTTTTTTTATTTGTATAAATGATCAGCCCGAACTGGATTTTGGTGGTAAACGAAATCCTGACGGACAGGGTTTTGCTGCTTTTGGTAAAGTAGTGGAGGGAATAGATGTTGTAAGAAATATTTATAAGCAACCATTCAATGGCCAGTTTTTTACACCAAAAATTCTTATCTATTCAGTAAGAAGAAAAAGCTAACAGCTAATAGCAATTAGATTATAAGTTCACATACCTCACTGTAATTTTAATATTCCTGTTTCTTCCCTTATCATCCGTACAGGATATTTTAACCGGACCTTCAGTTGGTATAAAAAATTGTTTTTCCGCCGGGTGACAGGCTTTGAAAAATTTATCATCAATATACCAATACACTTTGCTTATATCATTGGCAGTTTTGCAGGTAAGCATTAAAGGTTCAGGGTTTTTCTTGCTGATTAAATATTCAGAACCGTTAGTGGGTGAAGTAATAGCAGGAGCATTACCTTTAAATATCACTTCACAATTTTCATTGTGCGGTGGTATTTTTTCATAACTGATCCCATTCTCTGAAAAATAAGCCTGCATGTCCGGTTCAACAATTTTCATCATCTTCTTTTTATAACCTGTTTCCGGCACACAGGTTTTACAGTAAGAAACTTTTTCGCTTGCATTCAATAAAACCTCCTGCACATTACTGCATTGTTTTGTTGGCGAAATAAGCGGAATAAATTCATCCATTACTAAACTGGTGCAATTCGCAGCAGGAATCAAACCAGTTTCACTGCATACCTGTCTTTGTTCACAATCTTTGGGCGGAGCAAACCATTCTACATCGCTGTCATAATCTATTGTATTAAAAATTTTGAATAATAATGGCGTTGCAATATTGGCACCGCTTAAATCTGCAACTCCAACGCCACTGAAATTGCCACACCATACACCTACTGTATAATTTTTATTATAACCGATACTCCATGCATCACGCCTGCCATAACTTGTGC
>JANPEU010000088.1:0-15487 GCA_031423175.1 Bacteroidota bacterium | reverse complement strand
AGTTGAATTAAATAATAAAATTGAATTACTTAAGTCACACTATCCCGACACATTATTTGCCGGTGGTTATCTTGAACCAAGACCTGTATATTCAACGGATGCTTTTAAGATTGAAGGTAATAATGGACCAGCGTATAGGACCTTTCATTTAGGAACAGATTTCTGGCTTGATTCCGATACTCCTGTTCATGCAATTTGTGATGGAGAAATAATTTGTTGTATAAATAATGATCAGGATAAAGATTATGGTCCAACTATTATTCTTAAACATTCCATAAATAGCAATTTATCTTTTTATACCTTATATGGACATCTGAGCAAAGGAAGTTTGAGTTCTATAAATAAGGGCAAGAAAATAAGTAAGGGAGACCGAATCGGGTTTATTGGTAATAAGAATGAAAATGGAAATTGGCCACCACATCTTCATTTTCAAATTATTTTGGATCTGCTGGATAATGACTCAAATTTTCCCGGAGTTTGTTCTCCTTCTCAATTAAAGGTTTGGTCTTCTGTTTGTCCAAATCCGGATATTCTTTTCAATTGCATGAACCAAACATTAAATGAATCAAACAACAAGGACTTACTTGAAGAAAGAAAAATAAATCTCGGAAAAAGTTTAAGCTTATCCTATAGCAAGCCACTTAAAATTGTTCGTGGTGAAATGCAATACTTACTAGATGAAACCGGAAGACGTTATCTTGATACAGTAAATAATGTGGCTCATGTAGGTCATGAACATCCTAAGGTAGTAAAGGCAGGACAGGAACAGATGGCAGTACTCAATACCAATACCAGGTATTTGCATGAAAATATTATTGAATTTGCAAAAGAGCTCAGTAAAACTTTACCAAAAAATCTTTCTGTAATTCATTTTGTCAATTCCGGGAGCGAGGCAAATGAATTAGCAATAAGAATGGCAAAGGCATATACAAACCAGAAAGATATTATTGCATTAGAAAGAGGTTATCATGGAAACACGAATGCATGTATTGATATTAGCTCATATAAGTTTGATGGCAAAGGAGGTAAAGGAAAACCAGAGCATACTCACATTGTTCCACTTCCGGATAGTTACCGTGGAAAATACCGAGGCTCTTATGCCGAAACAGGATTACTCTATGCACTGCATATAAAAGAAAAGATTGAAGAATTAAAAAAAACAGGCAGAGGATTAATGTCTTTTATTTCTGAAAGTATTGTTAGCTGTGGGGGACAAATTGTATTACCAGATAATTATCTGAAAACCGTTTATGCATATGTTAGAGAAGCTGGTGCTGTTTGTATTGCAGATGAAGTACAAGTAGGTTTTGGCCGTGTTGGAAAAAAATTCTGGGGATTTGAGTTACAAGATGTAATTCCAGATATCGTTACGATGGGAAAACCAATTGGTAACGGTCATCCACTGGCAGCAGTAGCATGCACAGAAGAGATTGCAACAGCTTTTGCAAACGGCATGGAGTATTTTAATACGTTCGGCGGTAATCCAGTTTCTGCTGCTATTGGGTTAGAAGTTTTAAATGTAATTCACGATGAAAGATTACAGGAAAATGCATTTTTAATAGGAGAATACCTTAAGTCCGGTTTAAAAGAATTGCAAAATAATTTTCCAGTTATTGGGGACATAAGGGGCGAAGGATTATTTCTTGGAGTTGAATTAGTGGAAAGGGATAAACAACCTGCAACAGCAAAGTCATCTTACTTTGTAAACCGGATGAAAGAATTGGGAATACTGATGAGTATTGACGGCCCGCAAAATAATGTGTTGAAAATTAAACCGCCTATGTGTTTTAATAAAGATAATGCGAACCAATTGCTTCTTTATGCTGAAAAAATATTAAACGAAAATTTTATGAAATAATATTACTTTTTCAATGTTGCAAAAAAGGTACTAAATTTTAATTTTATTATTTCAATTTCATACACTGATCCAACCTTATAAAATATTTCAAATTCTTCACATTTAACCTCATTGTAATTTACTCATACCGTGAGGTCAGTTATTCTAGCTAAAATGAAAACTAAGGTAACAATTACTACTACCTGGGATTTATTAAACTCAAACAGTAAGTTGCAAATAATGCTAATCCAGTTGTTTCCGTTTTAATATTTCCTCATTAACCATTTTATTAGGTTAAATTGTAGGATGTTCTATTCATTAACTTATTAAATTTTTCATGATGAAGGATTTTTTTATTAAAACATACAGAGGGCATCAATTTGAATTTGCAAGAGTACTTTCTTCAAGTTTCGATCCCTGGTATCATATTTCAGTTAATCTAAATGCAGTGGATATTAAATACAGGATGCATAGTAACAAAGAAGGAATCTGGAAAATAACTGTAGAGCGGTTACCCCGTCTTTTATATTCTTTAGAAGAAGAATTTAATGAACTTCTAAAGCTGAATGAAAAACCGCAAAATCCTTATTATCCCAAAAAAGATTAACAGCAGTATATCTTTAATATTATCCTTTTAATTTCCATGCAAACCAATTATTTATTTTTGCAATTGCTCGGGGTATCTTCAATAACCTCTTCCCTGAACAATGATTCATTCCATGGAAGCAGTTATAACATTATTTGAAACACACATGGAAGTGAATGGACCGTGTTTACAGCTAGTAAGTGTTGTAAATTTATCTTCATACAAAGTGAAAATTAAAACACTGTTAATACTCCCTTACCATTATCTATTCCTTCCAATATCTTCCTTAGTTTTCCAAAACAATTAAACACATCAATGAAACAACATTTCATTTATTTTGTTTTTCTTATCACAGCACAACAAGTAATTGCACAATCAACACAAAATTATTTGCCCGTTATTCACCTGACGGATTCTGTTAGTTGCACTGAAATAAAAGATCAAAGCAATAGCCCTACCTGCTGGGCATTTGGCACGAATTCATTATTTGAAAGTGATATTTTTAAAAAAAATGGAGTGAAACTTAATTTATCAGAAATGTTTATAGCCCGTTATTCCTATATCGATAAATTGAATAAATGGCTTGCAACAAAAGGGAAAACTTATTATGCAGGCGGCGGACAATTTCATGATGTGCTGCGGGTAATAATAAAACAGGGTATGATGCCAGAGAAAGCATATAGCGGATTGAAAAAAGGTGAATACAGTCATAACCATGCAAGGCTTGATACTGCTATGAAAAAAATAGGTAAGCAAATGCTGAAACAAGACAAAATATTTTTGAATACCTCAGATACGAAAAAAATCAATGATACTCTCGACCGTTATCTTGGAAAATTACCCGTGACATTTTGGTATAATTTAAAACAGTACACTCCAAAAACTTTTGCAAAAGAAATATTATTCGCAACGGAAGATTATATTGAAGTAATGTCATTTGCTGATTTGCCCTTAAATAAAAAATGTCTGCTCACTGATAAATTCAACTGGGCTGGAGATAGCTTATACAATATTTCATTGACTGATATGCAGATACTGATTGATACGGCACTAAAAAGAGGATGGTCTGTTGCATGGGAAGGAGATGTAACACAGCCGGGATTCAATTTTTTTAGTGGCTATGCAAAGTTGGATGATTCATTACGTCAGTTCGATGTTGAGCGGATTGAAAACTATAAAACAGAAAAAACAGTAAGAGACCATATGCTTCATATAGTAGGAAGTGGAAGTGATGAAAAAAATAATAAATGGTATTACCTGAAAAATTCCTGGGGAACCTGGTTTAGTAAATACAAAGGTTTTCTTTTTATGGATGAAAATTATTTTAAAATGAATACGGTGATGATTATGGTGAATAAAAATGCATTGCCGGTAATTTTAAAAAATAAACTAGGGTTGAAAACTAATCTGGATTAAGAACCAACCTGCTTCGTTCGAGTGTTTAAGCCTTTTCATTTTACCTGATATTAATTCAGTTTCAGAAAATTATTTTATGCATTCGAAAACCCGAATTTTTTTGTTTGAGGTTGAATTATTTATAAATCAACAAATTTTTAATATCCTTATTTTTGGTTTACCTTGTTCAATCGGTTTAAAAAATTACGTATGAAAAAAACTACACTCCAACTGCTTACACTTTTTGCAGTATCTATTTTAGTATTTGCTTGTTCAAAAAGTAAGATTACAAAATCTGGTACAGCAGAAAACCCTTCGGCAACTTCTGTGAATAGTGTTGCTAAACCAGTTCCTACTGCTGTTACTTACTTAACAGGTGATGCAGCCAATGTAAACACAAATGCAACAGGCGGTTTATTATTGATGGGCGGCAGTACCGATGTGGATGCGGCTATTCAATGGTTTTTACAAAGAGCAGCAGGTGGTGATGTCGTTGTCATCCGATCTACCGGTGCGGATGGTTACAACACGTATATGTATAATATGGTAAATGTAAATTCTGTTGAAACGATAATTATCGACAGTAGAGTCAAAGCAGATCTGAGTGCTGTATCTCAAAAAATCCGTAACGCCGAAGCATTATTTATAGCAGGCGGTAACCAGTGGGATTATGTGAATTACTGGAAAAACTCAGCCACTGAAGATGCCATTAATTATTTAATAAATACAAAACATGTAACGGTAGGTGGCACCAGTGCAGGTTGTGCTGTTTTAGGCAGCGTATATTTCACTGCAGAAAGTGGAACGGTAACCTCATTGCAAGCTTTAAAAAATCCTTATAACAAATATATGAAGCTTGAACAAAATGATTTCATTACTTCTTCCTTTCTGCAAAACACAATTACCGATCAGCATTATACACAACGAGATCGCCAGGGCCGTCATATCAGTTTTCTTGCCCGTATGATGAAAGATTGGAATTATATAACAGTAAAGGGAATTGGCATAGATGAGCAAACTGCTGTGTGCATAGATGCGACAGGCATCGGAAAAGTTTATGGAATAAATCAAGCTTATTTTTTACAAAATGAAAACCTTGGACCCGAAAACTGTATCAGTGGAGCACCTATAGACTGGAACAGAAATATGCTTGCAGTAAAAGCCTATAAAATTTCCGGAAGCAATACGGGCAATGGTTCATTCAATGCATCCACCTGGTCAATGAGTGGAGGCATAGCCTATCACTATTATATAATAAACGGTGTCCTTTTTCAAAATTAATTTCAATCCTAACCGATTTACCTGGAACAAAGGATTGAACCTACATATATTTCTCAAATAATAAATGAATGAACTTTCTCTGGCATTCCTTATTTTCGGTTAAATAAATTAATTGTATGCATTCAAAAAAAAACTACTTGCTGTTTATTGCATTTACTGCTATTGTACAAATTTGCTTTAGCCAAATACAAAAAAGAAATCTTAGCCCAGGCGATATTTATAAAATTCAAAGTACAGGCGACGCCCAAATTTCTCCGGATGGTAAATGGGTAACTTATACACTTACATCAACTGATTCTGCAAAAGACAAGCGTAATACCGATGTCTGGATGATGAATTGGGAAGGAACAGAAACTGTACAACTTACTAATAGTCCGGATGGGGAAAGCAATCCCAGGTGGAGTCCGGATGGAAAATTTATTTCATTTACCACTGCACGCAATGGTGGTACTAGCCAGATTTATTTATTGAACAGATTGGGCGGCGAAGCAATAAAACTTACCGATGTAAAAGGTGAACTGGGAGAATATGCCTGGAGTCCTGATGGTAAAAAAATATTGTTAAGCATAAAAGATGCTGAAGACACAGGCACAAAAAAAACAACAAAGCCATACGTTATTGATCGTTATAAATTTAAACAAGACGTAAGCGGTTATCAATATGGTAACCGAAAAACACATCTTTATCTTTTTGATGTGACTGCTAAAAAAACTGATACATTGACACGTGGAAACTATAATGAAGGTGGAATACAATGGAGTCCTGATGGTTCGGCAATTGCATTTGTCAGTAACCATACTGAGGATCCGGATAAAAACACAAACTCAGATATTTTTATTATTGAAGCAAAACCGGGTGCTGTTGCAAAACAACTTACTACCTGGAATGGTAGTGACAACTCGCCACAATGGAGCCCTGATGGAAAAACAATTGCTTACCTGCGAAGTACTTCGGATGCAAATTTTATTATGTATGATCAGACTATTCTTTCTGTATTGCCTGTGTCTGGTGGTGAGCCTATATTATTAAGTAAATCGCTTGATCGTCCTGTTAGTACACCACGCTGGAATAAAGAAGGAAATAGTATTGCAGCATTAGTAACTGATGATTGCGAAAGATATATTGCTGCATTCGACCCAACCAGTGGAAAGATGAATAAAGTAATAAGTGGGAACCGCTCATTTAATTCACTTGACCGGCATCCCAACGGCACCTGGATAACTTCAATGTCAAATCCGCAGTTACCATCAGAATTTTATGCACTTGAAAATGGAAATCTTCGCCGGCTAACAAAAGTGCAGGACGAATTTGTTGCAAATCTTTCTTTGGCTTCGGTAGAAAAATTTACTTCAAAGAGTAAAGATGGTGCAACTGTTTCTAATCTTTTATATCTGCCTGCAAATGCAAGTAAAGAAAAATTACCTGTTATATTTTTTATTCATGGTGGTCCTGTTGGGCAAGATGATTATAGTTTCGATTTAACCCGTCAGATGATGGCGGCAAATGGTTATGCTGTTGTTGCTGTTAACTATCGGGGCAGTAATGGAAGGGGTATTGATTATTCTAAATCCATTTATGCAGATTGGGGAAATAAAGAAGTATTAGACATTCAGGGTGCGGCAGATCATTTAATCAGCAAAGGAATTGTGGATGGAAACAATATGGGAATAGGTGGATGGAGTTATGGCGGCATACTCACAGATTATACAATTGCAAAAGATACACGTTTCAAAGCGGCTGCAAGTGGTGCCGGCAGTGCTTTACAATTATCATTATACGGAGTAGATCAATATATATTGCAATTAGATAATGAACTTGGGCAACCATGGAAGGATAAGAACTATGAAAAGTATTTAAAACTCTCCTACCCTTTTTTAAATGCAGATAAAATAAAAACTCCAACATTATTTATGGCAGGTGAAAAAGATTTTAATGTGCCAGCGGTTGGCAGCGAACAAATGTACCAGGCATTGCGATCTATCGGTACACCAACCGAACTGATTATATATCCGGGACAATTTCATGGTATCACATTACCTTCTTTTATCAAAGACAGATTGGAAAGATATGTGGTGTGGTTTGATAAATATTTAAAGCCGAAAGCGTTTTAGAAACTGGTCTCTGCATAACAAGCATAAAAAAAAACACAACATTCGCTGTGTTTTTTTTATGAAATAACTCCTGTGTCTGTTAAAGTGTAGCAAGATCAATAACGAACCTGTACTTCACATCGCTTTTTTCCATCCGTTCGTATGCTTTATTAATGTCCTTAATATCGATCACTTCCACATCGGCAGTAATATTATTAGCTGCACAATAATCCAGCATCTCCTGGGTTTCGGCAATACCACCAATTAATGAACCAGCCAGGCTTTTTCCATGAAAAACCAGATTGGCTGCAGGTATTACTGCAGGTGTATTCGGCAATCCCACACAAACCATTACACCTTTTGTTTTCAACATAGCCAGATAAAAATTATAATCGTGATCGGCAGAAACGGTATCAAGAATAAAGTCAAAAGTTCCTTGTACTTTTTTTACCTGATCTTCATTGCTGGTGAGAACAAAATTATGTGCACCTAATCTTTTAGCATCTGATTCCTTAGAAGCTGAAGTGCTTAACACGGTAACTTCTGCACCAAAGGCTGCAGCAAATTTTACACCCATATGTCCAAGTCCACCCAAGCCAAGAACAGCTACTTTTTGTCCAGCGCATATTTTCCAGTTTCTTAATGGAGAATATGTTGTAATGCCAGCGCAAAGTAAAGGAGCTACTTTTTCCAACGGAAGACTATCAGAAACTTTCAATACAAAATTTTCATCACAAACAATCTGGTTCGAATAACCGCCATAGGTAATACCATCACCATTTTTTTCGGGTACACTATATGTGTAGGTAGCACCACCCAAACAGTATTGTTCAAGATCATGTTTGCAATTATCACATTCACGGCAGCTATCAACAAGACAACCAATACCTACTGTATCACCCGGTTTAAAACTTTTTACATGATCGCCAACAGCTGTTACTTTTCCAACTATCTCATGACCGGGTACTATTGGATAAATGGACATACCAAAATCATTGCGGACAAAATGAATATCCGTATGACAAACGCCGCAATACAAAATCTCTACCTGTACATCATGCGGTCGGGGGGGGCGTCTGGTAAAGTTCCAGGGTACCAGGTTTTCTGCAACAGCCATTGCAGCATAAGCTTTGGCAGAGATTCTTTCAGTAGTTGGTTCAAGGACAGCTGACTCTTTAGTTTCTGACATAACAATAATTTTTTAAAATGAATAATAAGAACATTGCCAAAAAATTTAACATGGAGTAAAGAATAGGTAAGTTAAGTAAAGAACATTGAATGAGAAAATCAGTTTTTTATTTCGATGCAAATTTTTAAAGGGGTATCTAAAAAACAAAAGCACTCATTTTTTTTAGTAGCCGGTTTCTTTTTTTAAAATATTATTTTCATAAACAAATTAATATCTTGCCGCCCAGAAATAATATGTCCCTAACAATCACCTCCCTCAACTCCGGTAGCAATGGCAACTGCTATTATATCGGCAATGAAAGCGAAGCCGTATTAATTGATGCGGGAATCAGTTGCCGGGAAACCGAAAAACGGATGAAAAGGCTTGGGCTGAATATTAAAAAAGTAAAAGCAGTTTTTATTTCACACGAACATAAGGATCATATCAGTGGGCTGGTAATGCTTTCAAAAAAACATCAACTACCAGTGTATATTACTAAAACCACACATATAAGTTCACGGGTTCATTTGGAAAAAAAATTACTCAATTATTTTAGTGAAGCAGAACCGATTCCAATTGGTGAATTAACCATAAATGCCTATAAAAAAAATCATGATGCCGGTGATCCGCATAGCTTTACTGTTTCATCTCCAACAATAACAGTTGGCATTTTTACAGATATTGGAACTGTTTGTGAAAAAACAATTCATCACTTTAGCAGATGCCATGCCGCTTTTCTGGAATCAAATTATGATGAAAAAATGTTGATGAATGGCAGCTATCCTTATTTTTTAAAACAGCGAATTTCGGATGGCAACGGACACCTGTCTAATGATGAGGCCGTTGAATTATTTAAAAATCATAAACCGGATTTTATGAGTCATCTCATATTATCGCACCTGTCTAAAAATAATAATACACCAGAAATTGTTTCTGATTTATTTAATGCCTGTGCAAGCGGTACGAAGATTATTGTCGCATCGCGAAATGAAGAAACAAAACTTTATGCAATTGGAAGTTTTAAAAATTTTATTCTTCCGAAAAAAAAAATACACAACAAACAGCGGCAACTTACCCTATTTTAAGTGTGCCAAAACTTACTCCCCAACAAACAAATCGCATTTAGCCTAAAAAGCCTACCTTCAATTCAATTCTCCGGAGATTTACAAGTATTATTTTTCAACTATTACAATTAAATTTCTCATACGGCTCCGGTTAATTATTAAAACAAAATTTTTACAATATGGCTGAATCATGGAACAAAAAAGAACGTGAAAAGAAAAAGCAGAAAGAGAAAAAAGATAAGGCTGATAAAATGAAGGAACGGAAAGAAAACCCCAAGAGCGGAGGTATGGATAATATGATTGCTTATGTGGATGAGTTTGGAAATTTTTCCAGCACACCACCTGACCCCAGAAGAAAAGTAGAAATAAAATTAGAAGACATTGAAATCGGTGTTCCAAAATACGTACCCCCAACTGAAGCTGAGCTTATCCGCAATGGAAAGGTTTCATTTTTTAATAACGATAAAGGTTTTGGGTTTATTAAAGACAATATTACGCAGGAAAGTTTATTTATTCATGCGAACAATTTAACTGAACCCATCAAAGAAAACGACAAGGTAAGTTTTGAAATAGAAATGGGACAACGTGGGCCCATGGCAGTGAATGTGAAAATTATAAATTAAAATAAATTCACCTCTTTCCCTGAGCCGCAATCTATGCATTTTCTATTGGTATGAATTTAACCTTTTACAATTATCTTCTTGTAATTTCCTATTTTTATAATACCGACTAATACCAGCAACTTTAATCAGTATTCGTTCGTTTTAAATATAATTAGAATTTTATTTATTTGAAAAAAAGTTGCCATATCACTTACTTATTTTTGCAGTCTTTATACTTTATTATAGCAGGCTGCACAAAAGAATACAGCTTCGAAAGAGGAAATAATCTTATTAGAATTGATACCATACAAGTGCCTTTGCCAATTTCTTATGTTTGCCCCTCCTGTCCAGGCAATAATATTTTTCAGGAAAATAAATGGAGCCTTCGAGATGACACTCTTCTTCGGTGCGGTATTATTGATACAGCCATTGTAAATCCAGAAAGAACTGCTTTTACTTTTTATGGACCCTCCACTTGTTCTTCTGACACAGGAATTGTAATTACCATTTTGCTCGACACAGTTCATTTAAATCGAAATTTAGCAAACGTAACTTCCAATAAAACGGCTTTTTATTATTATGATAATGCAGGTCAAACATATATCTATATAAGCTCACCACGGAATCCATTCACTGTTATCATTGATTCGTATAATCATCAAACAAAACTGGCTTCGGGTACTTTCAGTGGCTTTGCTGACAAGACTGGAGGGGGAGGCACATCTATCAATTCAGGGAAATTCAGTATAAAACTCCATTAGCCTGTTTACATTTATAATTGATTTAAACCCGTTGGCGGAGTAGAATTATTTAGCCCCACATGTGCGGGGCAGAATGTCAATAGAAAAATCGATTTTATTCTGCTTTTAAGAGCACCATCGGAGCGAAATATAAAACATATCGTTCCGTTGGAGCTAAAAGCATGCGATATCTTTTATTTTCTACTAATATTTCGGCCCTATGGGCTTATAAAAAAAAAATTGAAATAACTCCTCCAACGGGTTTGATTTAATTCTTTAAGTAAATAACGAAAAGTAAAAACTCCTGCAATTCCAATCATACAGTTGATAACTTACTGGTAAATGGGTGCTCAATTTTGCAAAGTTGGTGATAAAATTAAATTTATCATTCCATTAGCAACGGTGTATTCTATTCGTATAAGAGTACCAAAAATTCTACCCAGTAGCATTCTTGTATTTGAAATCGAGATGTTGGATGCGAAAGAAGGAAATTAATAATCATTACAAATTAAGAACCCATCATATTTTTCCGCACTGCACTTTTATCGCTGATATTTTATTAACTTCCCATTCCTTTAAAATTAATATCCCGATAATAACCTGCTAACATTCCGGTAATATCCATCGAGTTTATTTGTGTCCATTATAAAAAAATAACAATGAAAAAAATTTATTGGCTTACTGTTGTAATGATTGTATTAGCATCTTGCAAAAAGAATGATTTGAAAGAAACTGACAATTCCGGCGCAAATGTTATTGGTTCTTCCGCAACAGCTGAGCGACAGGAATCAACCTTATTTTCAGAAACAGGAAGTATTGACATCGGAAATACAGGAGCCGCAGAAATCAGCGCTTATGACCCGATGACAAAAAAACTTTTTGTTGTAAATAACAGTGCAGGAAATAATAAAATTGATGTGCTCAATCTTACAAACCCAGCTTCTCCTTCCGTACTTGGAAGCATCAGTGTGGCTCCTTATGGCGGATTAGTGAACAGTGTTTATGTCAGCAATGGAAAACTTGCAGCAGCTATCGAGGCTACTGATAAAGTTAGTCCAGGTAAAATTGTTGTTTTTAATACTACGGATTACAGCGTACTGGCTATAAGAACAGTGGGCTCATTGCCAGATATGGTTACATTTTCACCGGATGGTAAATATATTTTTAGCGCAAATGAAGGAGAACCAAACCTTGCTTATACAATAGACCCCATAGGCACTGTTTCTATCATTGATGTTGATAATAATTATTCAGTAACCACACTTGACTTCAGTGGTTTTGCCGGGCAGGTAGATGATCTGAAAGCAAAAGGGCTTAGAGTGTATGGCCCCGGAGCAAGTTTTGCGCAGGATATAGAACCGGAGTATATAGCTGTTTCAGCAAACTCAAATACTGCATGGGTAACCTTGCAGGAAAATAATGCAATTGCGAAAATTGATGTTCGTACCAAAACAATTACAGATCTATTTCCATTAGGTTTCAAAAGTTTTAATAGTACTGCAAATGCAATAGACCCAAGCGACAATGATGGTGGCGTTACATTCGGTGCATGGCCGGTAAAAGGAATTTACACCCCCGATGGCATTGCTGTAATGCCGGGAAATGGAATCCCTTTTTTATACACCGCTAATGAAGGCGATGCAAGGGAGTACACACCGTTTGTTGAAAATAAAAGAGTAGGAAATGCATCAGTTATTTTAGATCCAATTGCTTTTCCAAATGCAGCAACAGATTTTAAACCGAATTCAAAATTGGGAAGATTGAATATTACAACTACACTTGGTGATACAGATGGTGACGGAGATTTTGATGAATTGTATGCACCCGGTGGTCGTTCCTTCAGCATCTGGAACGGAAATACCGGAGCTTTAATTTTTGACAGTAAAAATGATTTGGATGTAAGGGCACATGCTGCAGGTCGTTATGCTGATTCACGCAGTGATGATAAAGGAACCGAACCGGAAGGGATTACGATTGGCAGGGTTGGAAATAACAATATACTATTTGTAGGAATGGAAAGAGCAGATGCAGTAGCTGTTTATGATGTTACCAATCCTGTCAAACCCGTGTTTCTTCAGATACTGAATTGTGGTGTGGGGCCTGAAGGTGTCCTGTTTGTTGCTGCCGATAAAAGTCCCAATGGGAAAAGCATGCTCATCGTAAGCAGTGAAGTAGATGGTATTATCAAAATTTATTCAACTCCTCTATAATTAAAAATCTCAAACTTTATTTTGAAGCCCCTTTGCCGGGGCTTTTTTATGTTTGCAAATACTTTATTCCTTACTTAACTTGCAAAGATTAACCGAAGTATAAAGAGCAATATGAAGAAAAATTTATTTATAGCCTTTGAAGGAATTGACGGAAGCGGAAAAAGTACCCAGTCAAAACTATTAGAAGAAAAATTGAAAGCCGAAGGAATAAAAGTTTACCATACATACGAACCTACCGGCAGCCCGATAGGATTGATGATAAAGAAAATATTCCGGCATGAAATGGAAGCCGATCACCGTACCATTGCGGGTTTATATGTTGCAGATAGAATTGATCATCTGACTAATCACAACGATGGGATTTTAAAAAAACTGGATGAAGGATTTACGGTCATCACAGACCGTTATTATTTCTCCTCTTATGCCTACCAGGGTACACATATGCCACAGGATTGGGTGATTATAGCAAATTCAATCAGCGCTGATTTACTGAGACCTGATTTAAATATTTTTATTGATGTTTCTCCCGAAATAGGTATAAAACGTTTGAATAAAAACAGGAATCAAATCGAATTATATGAAAGTCTTGAAAATCTTAAAAATGTAAAAGCAAAATATTTTCAAGCATTTGATAAGCTTCAACATGAAGAAAAAATTTTTATAGTAAATGGAAACCGTTCAGTAGAAGAAATTTTTTCTGATATCTGGATTAAAATAAAATCAATGCTTTGATTACAATTGTTTCAGGTAGCTCAATTTAATAATAGAATGATCTTCTGTCTGCCTTTTCTGTAAAACATTATCAAAACCGCGGTGATTAAATACCACATAGAAATAAGATAGTGGCTGGTACTCCCAAGAGAAACGAACATTATAATTGCTCAGGTTATTTTCAGAATTTTTCTGGTAAAACCCAATCAGCTGAACCCTCGGATTTAAAGCAAGCCTGGCTGAAAGGCTGAAGAGGTTTACATTTTTTGTGATTGCAGGGGTACCCACATTTTTAAAATGATTCATATTATACTGCCCCGTTAAACTGAAATGCGGTGATGGCGAAACGGTCATGGAAAAATTTCCGTTATTTAATTTTCCATTATAATATTTTCCAAATGTCCCATTGATATTAATACTCACGGGTTTTGATTGGTCTGTACTATATAAAATCTGGTGATTTAAATATGAATATTGACCCGGTATAATCGTAATGCCCAAGGGAGAAAATGTTTCGGTGAGCCGCTGATAATAATGACTGATAATATTACCTATATAACCGCCATTTTGAAAATTGAACCATATAGGGTTAACGAGAATTTGCCTTTCAGTTAATTTTCCTGTAGATGCCTGGTGATACATTTCCAGCCATGCACCCGGTTCAAATGCCCGAATCAATTTTGGAAATGGCAATTTTTTACCCCGATAATACCAGTAAATACCCGGAGTGGTCCCTATCACATCATTTCTTGAAACAAAACCAAGTTCCGGATTAAAGTCTTTTGTAACAAATGACTGAGTCCACCAAAATTTCCATTGATTGTTTGTATAATAATATTGAGCAAAGCCTGAAAAGCCTTGCTTGCCCGTACTGCTTGTTGTGGAATGCACCAGCATTGTATTCAATGAATGTGATTCGCCCAACCTGAAAAATCCATCCACGGCGCTTACGATATTGCTTCCATCTTTATTATCTTTTACAGTAACCAGGGCGCCGATACGGTTTTGTTTACCGATATTCTGAGAATAACGTCCTACAAAAAAATTTGTACCCGGCATATTATCAGATGCACGTTGGCGCATTATCATTGCACCAAAATTTTTCTTTGAAGAACGGTAAACAAATCTTCCACCGGCATCAATAGGGATTGGGTTGCCACTATTATCCAAACCAATTCTTCTACTGAAAAATGGACGGATACGCATATTGCCACCCGAAAGATCTTCAATTGGCCCCACCCCGGTTCCAAACAAAGATGCATTCTCAAGAAAAAACTGTCTGCGTTCCGGAAAGAAAACTGAAAACCTTGTTACATTATTCACCTGCCGGTCAGCATCGGCCTGTGCAAAATCGGTATTGAATGTAAGATCAAGAATCGTGTTTGGATTTATTGCCCATTTAATATCGCCACCATAACGCAAATTTGTTTCTTCCGGATCAACGGATGCAGCAAAACCAGTATACTTATCATACGAAGTAAGAATATAAGGTTGTATCCTGATATTTGGTTTCGGTGGTGGAGGTTGCAGGTTTTTTAATAACCCTGAGTATGCCATCCGCAAAAAAGTAAATGAACGTGGATAAGGAGAAAATGCACTTCCTTCATTGCTAAGTCTCCTGTTTCTGTAAATATTAAATCCCCATTGCTGAATTGAATCTTTTGATTTTGGGTAACGCAGCGTTTGCCAGGGAACTGCTATTTCTGCATACCATCCTGAATCGGTACGGGTAGTTCGTACTTTCCATAAACCATCCCAGTCCAAATCGGTAAGTACATCATCAAAATTTAAAAGGTCACGTTG
>JANPEU010000087.1:0-5863 GCA_031423175.1 Bacteroidota bacterium | reverse complement strand
ATTTTCGGGAGTGCCTTCTGCATATTTCAAAATCCAGAAAGAATTTTCATCGCCTCGCATTCCAGTTATTGATTGCAAAATATTTAGTGCAACATGTATTCCAAGAGGAACTGCTATTCCACCAGACCAAACTGCAGCCAACCCAAATACAAAAGCCCAAATGCCCGGGCCAAGAAAAGCACTCTGAACACTCCATCCGCTTATGAAATGATATAGTGCAAATGCGATAGCAACGATTATTTGAGTAATGCGTAATCCGACTGTTTTATTCATTTTTAAAAAAGGGTAGGATCTGAAAGCAATTTCTTCCATCAGGCTCAGGGGAATGAAGGCTAAGTATCCAATGAATGCGCCGGTAGCAATTGGGGTTTTATTTTTTTCTATTTCAAGATTAGTGAAAATTAGTAAGACTGATAAAATAAAAACAATCAGAACAGTTCCGATTATAAATCCAATAAAGAATCTCAAAGCGGTTTTATTTTCCCATACCAACCCTATTTCTTTAAAAGATTTTTTTTCATTTTTTAAAAATAGCCAGGTTGTAAACAGGGCAGATGCAGTGCCTGCTATTCCATAATTGAACTGGTGCCAATTGGTATGAAAAAGAATCCGTATAAATGAGCCAGTGATAAAAATTATAAGGATGAATACAGTCCAGAATAAAACAGATTTTACAAGGGAATTAATTCCGGGGGAATGGATTGTAAAACTGTTTGATTTCAATTCTTATTCCGTTTATTTAAAACTGCGGAGACCGAGGGATTCGAACCCTCGATACGGTTTCCCGTATATACACTTTCCAGGCGTACCTCTTCAACCACTCGAGCAGGTCTCCGAAGGGGTCGCAAAAATAGGGATAAAGTTCTACCAGTTATCCATCTGTTCTTTTACCACTCTTTCTGTTACCGATTCATCAATTGGGTTAGTTCTCCAATCGGGGTCATATTTAACAAACCAGGAAATCCAGAGACTACGGCTCAACCGCATAAGCCAGGGTTGCAGGACGACCAGAAAAACTGCATTCGCTATAAGCCAGCCGATAAAACGATTATCATCAACGGAGATTCCGATGGTTAAAAACCAAACAATAAAAGTAACACCACTTATAAAAACGGTTAAGGCATAACTTACATAAGAAGTGCCGTAATAAAATCCAACTTCAATTTCTGTTGGCTGTCCGCATACAAGACATTCTTTATGCATTTTAATAATGTTTTTCAATTTTATATTTAATGGGAATTGAAATAATTTTCCTTCTCTGCATCGTGGGCATCTGCAACCCAACACGGTTGACAAATAGCCTCTTGAAATATTTTTCTCACTCATCATTTTTATTTTTTCCTGCTTCCGTCTTTTTGGGGTTCTTAAAAATGCTGAAGAGCAATCCGCCCATCATAGCACCATAGGCAGTACTGTTATGCCATTTGGAAGTTATCATGCAAGTGCCGGAAGTACAGCCAATTTGTTTCCAATATAAAAAGCCAGCAATTGCACCCAGCAATACACCGATGATAATAATTTTGTTGTTGATTAACCACTTAAACATAAAGTGCACAAAGGTGCTAAAATAAAATGAATGGAGGCGTAATAAAAGTTACGTTGGTTTACATGGAGCCTTTTAAGATTTTATGCCAGTATAACCAGGGAAGAATATATTTTTTTAATATCCACATTGTCCACCTTGGTTTGCTTTGATCAAATGGAAAAGTCTCAGTGGGTTTATTATCGTAATCAAATTCTGCTAAAATTAATTTACCATATCCTACTACAATCGGGCAACTGCTGTATCCGTTATATTTTGCAATCAGTTCTTTTCCTTCCATCAATGCAAATAAATTCTGCACTAATACCGGAGCTTGTTTCCGTACTGCTGCACCGGTTTTTCCATTCGGTGTACTGGTAGCATCTCCGATTCCAAAAATATTTTTATAGCGTAGATGTTGTAAAGTGTATTTGTCAACATCAATCCATCCTTTTTCATTTGCCAACGGACTTTGTGCAATAAAATCAGGAGCACTTTGTGGAGGCGTTACATGTAGCATATCAAAATGCTTAGTAATCTCTGATGTAATTCCATTTTCATCCGTTACTTTAAAAGTTGCATTTTTTTTATCACCATCTACAGCAATTAAATCATGACGATAATGCATTTCAATTCCTAATTTATCAACCACTTTTTGTAATTCAACAGCATACTTTTTTATCCCGAAAATTACTTTGCCTGCTGTTGAAAAATCAACTTTTACTTTTCCTTTCAAATCATGTTTACGAAAATAGTCTGCAGCGAGGTATGTAATTTTTTGAGGTGCTCCACCGCATTTTAAAGTTGTGGATGGACTTGTGAATAAAGCTGTCATGCCCGGCTTCATTGCTTTTATACATTCAAATGTATAGGGGGCATAGTCAAATGAATAATTACTGGTTACATTATTTTTACCAATTGTTTCCGGCAATCCTTTAACAGCATTCCAGTTTAATTGTATGCCGGGTGCAAGAATTAAATAGTCGTATGAAAAACTGCTACCGCTTTTTAGTGTAAGCTCATTTCTTTCCGGCTGAAAAGAAACTACAGCATCTTTAATCCATTTTGCTCCTTTGGGAATAATGGAAGATTCTTGACGGATTGTTTTTTTTATATCAAAGGTGCCCCCACCTACCAGGGTCCATGCAGGCTGATAAAAATGATTTTCGGAAGGCTCAACGATTGCAATTTCTAAATTCCTTTTTTTATTTAATAATCTTGCGGCAACTGAGATGCCTGCATTGCCACCGCCAACAATAATGATTTTATAATGTACCATAAATAGTTTTTCTGTTATGTAAAACTATCTTTATGGTCGGTTACCGGGAGTGATATATATCACCTATGTCTTTGATTTTAATTGACTACTTTGATATATCCATAACCTTCGGCTTGTTTAATTACCAGCTCGTATAATGCATCTGGCACAGTTATCATACCATCCAGTAATTGTTTTTTATCGATATTAAAAACTTTCATTGCATGTTCACAAACGGCGAATGTTACTTTCTTTTCTGCTGCCAGTTTTAATATTTCGGATGCCACGGTTGTTTTATCTTTTACCACCATATCCAATGCTCTTCCATAAAAAACGATTTCAATTTTGGCATCGGGGTGTGCTTCAATAATTCCTTTTGACCACCGTATTAACCGTTGATGTGTGGCAGTATCGCTGGTTGTAAGATCAAAGATAATATTGTAAGGTTTTGCCTGAGCATTGGTATTCAATGCAAAGTATAGTAGCGTACTGAGGAATAAAAGGGGCTTCATTTGTAATTAATTTGTCAAAAATTACGAATTCTTCTTCGATGAGAAAAAAATAGATTGCAAAATTTGTTTTTTTTCGTAGCTTATCGTTCTTTTTTAAACATTTACTCAAACTAAAAACATTTGTTATGAAATCCAACGAGTCTAAATTGACAGCAAACCGAAGAAAATTTCTTGGCACTCTTGCAACTGGAGCAGCAGTTGGTTTAACAAGCATGGTGCCGTCCATTAACACCTTTGCTGCGGGTGATACTAATTTTTCATCTCCACCGTATGATGACCCCGAAGAAATGTTTAAAAAAATTAATGGCAAACACCGGATAGTGTTTGACTCTACCCAACCACATGAAATTTATCCGTTTGCATGGCCCCGGGTTTTTTTACTTACGAATGAAGCTACCGGTACCAAAGAAAAGGATTGCAGTGTTGTTGTTGTTTTACGTCATTCATCAATCGGGTATGCTATGGAAGATCGGGTTTGGGCTAAATATAAATTGGGCGAATTGTTTAAAGCTAATGATCCGGAAACAAAACTACCGGCAACACGTAATCCATTCTGGAAACCTAAAGCAGGTGCTTATAAAGTTCCGGGAGTAGGAGAAATATTAATTGGTATTAACGAATTGCAGGCAAGTGGAGTACTATTCTGTGTTTGCCAGGCAGCAATATCTGTTTATAGTGCACTTACTGCTCAGGCAATGAATTTGAAACATGAAGATGTAAAAAATGATTTTATAAACGCATTGCTTCCGGGTATTCAACCCGTACCATCGGGTGTATGGGCATTGGGCCGTGCGCAGCAACATGGTTGCGGTTATATTTTTGCAGGCTGATAAATAATAAATTTAATAAAGTGGGCAATTTGTTAATTGCCCGCTTTTATATAACTCCAGCCTTCTTTTTGTTTTGATGCTAATTCCAGCATAGCCACCGGAATTATTTCTGCCAATTCAGTTATATGCGATTTATCTAAGTTAAGTCTTCTTAAAGAATTTGCACAAATCTTATAGCTCACTTTTCCTTTTGATTTTAATTCTTTTATCTTTTCTTCAAAATACAGTTTGTCTTTTACAAACATATTTATAGCCTGACCGTGACATACCAATTCTAATTCTGTGTCAGGTGCTGCTTTAAGTACATTGGTAAATTGACGCAGCACTGTACTACGCACAGCTGTATCACCGCTGTTGAGATCAAATATTATTTTTTGGTGTTCGGTTTGCGCATTAACAATTACAGTCGTGCTTAGTAAAGCAACGAAGAAGAAAAATTTATACATAGTTGTAGTTTTTAAATAAATTCATAATCATATCCTTCCAGTTGAGATAGTAAAGTGGAAGGGGCATCCGTTGCAGTGGCACGACCTTCAATATACGGTGAAATGGGAGAGTGGACAGAAAGATATTCCCGTACTACATCATGCATTAAATATCCTGGTTTACCGTGCTTAGAAATTTTTTCCATTCTGCATAGCATATCATCGGGATCTCCGTCTCTTTCACAAGCCAGGATGGAATATTTTTTTTCTAAATTAATGGGCTCATCTTTTACTTTTATCCAATTCAATCTTTTGCCTATATCGTTCTTTATTGTAAAATTTATTTCCATTCCCTTGAAACGTATTAGCCAGCCGCCAAACCGGTCAGCAGGATTTTTTGAAAAAACATTATGCAGTTCTTTTTCCATCCATTCCCAGATTTGTTGTCCGCTTGCTTCGCCTATTTTCACTTCGCTGTTAACCGGGAACATACTCCATAAAAAGTCATTTGTGATATCGGCAGTACCGGTCATTTTATCTGTCACCAATGGCGGGCAAAAACGAAAACCGTTGCTGAGTACAATATCCACATCATGTGTTTTAAATTTCCACATCAATGCGTCCGTAAGCATATTATCCATCGGATTTTCGATAACATAATATCTTACTAAGTTGGTTTTGGTTTTGCCAATTACTTTATTCAATTCTTTTTTATAAGGCTCTCTAATTTTTTCAACCAATGCAGTCATTTCTAAATCGGGTTTATATTTTTCCGGATCCACATCCAAAAGTTGATAGTTACTATCCTTTATTTTTCCGTTTTCTACTACCACATCTAATTTTGCTACGAAAGAACCAAAGGCTCCCGGTTCAGTTACTTTAGCATATTTTCCCTGTATCGGTTTCCGTACCCGTTCGTGTGTATCAGCACCCAATATATAATCAACTCCTTCTACTTCTTTTTTATTGGCTAAATCAACCTGCTGCGAAAGCCCCATATGTGTAACTAAAAAAACCATAGCACAATTTTCGTATTCTTTCAACAGCTTTATATACTTCTCAACGTTCAGTTCTGGTTTTGTAAACGTGATGCCTTTACTATATGCCGGTGATTGTCGTTTTGGAGTGAGCGGATCATTATAGCCTATAAATCCAATCTTTACTCCAGCAATCATTTTTATCCAGTATGGAGGAAATATTAATTCGCCTTTGAATTCATCTGATGTATCATGAAACATATTGGCACAAATCTTTGTGGAGTTATATCCTCCCAGGTCATGCCACATTATATCTTTACCGTATACTACTTCCCAGTT
>JANPEU010000086.1:0-3697 GCA_031423175.1 Bacteroidota bacterium | reverse complement strand
ATTACCGTGATTTTATTAATACGGTTCATACAAATGGCGGTTATGTTGCTATGGCTACTGATTTATTAGCACTAACATTATTAACTCCGCCCGGCGAGTTAGGTGCCGATGTTGCATTGGGTTCTGCACAGCGCTTTGGTGTACCACTCGGTTTTGGTGGTCCACATGCTGCATTCTTTTCAACTAAAGATGATTTTAAAAGAGCCATACCCGGCCGCATTATAGGTGTAAGTATCGATGCGCATGGTAACCGTGCATTGCGTATGGCTTTGCAAACAAGAGAGCAGCATATTAAAAGAGAAAAAGCAACTTCAAATATTTGTACGGCTCAGGCATTGCTTGCAAATATGGCGGCAATGTTTGCAGTATATCACGGACCAAAAGGTATTAAAGCAATTGCCGAAAGAATTCATACACTTACTCAAAAGGCTGAACAGCAAATTCAGGAGTTAGGATTGAACCAGGTGAATGAACATTATTTTGATACCATAAAAATTTCAGGTATTGATAGTTCAAAAGTAGAAGCAGCGGCAGATAAAGCAGAAATAAATTTCTTTTATACAAAAGAAGGTGCCGTGCAAATAAGCATTGATGAAACAACAACTCTTGATGATATTTACACGATTAAAAAAATATTCGCAAAAGCCGCTGGTGTTGACAAGAGTGCAAAGTCTGCACACAAAGCCGGTGTATTTAAAATTCAGAAAGATTTACAACGAACATCAACATATTTATTACATCCCAATTTTAATTCGCATCATTCAGAATCACAAATGATGCGTTACATCAAACAATTAGAAAATAAAGATCTTTCATTGAATACTTCTATGATTACATTGGGAAGTTGTACTATGAAATTAAATGCTGCAAGTGAAATGATTCCGTTGAGTCAGGCTCATTGGAGTAAGATGCACCCATTTGCACCCGCAGATCAAACAAAAGGCTATCAGCAAATCTGTAATGAACTCTCAACATATCTTTCAGAAATAACGGGCTTTGATGCCTGCAGCCTTCAACCCAACAGTGGTGCACAGGGTGAGTTTGCAGGATTGCTTACCATACGAAATTATCATCACGCCAATGGAAACACACAACGCAATATTGTATTGATACCCATTTCGGCACATGGCACCAACCCCGCAAGTGCTGTAATGGTGGGAATGAAAGTGGTGGTGGTAAAAGCATTGGAGAATGGATACATTGATGTAAATGATTTTAAGGCAAAGGCAGAACAATACAGCACTAATCTTGCCGGTACCATGATTACTTATCCAAGTACCTATGGAATTTTTGAAGAAAGCGTAAAAGAAATTTGTGAAATTGTTCACCATCATGGCGGGCAGGTGTATATGGATGGCGCAAATATGAATGCACAGGTGGGTTTAACATCACCGGGATTAATCGGTGCTGATGTTTGTCATCTGAATTTACATAAAACATTTTCTATACCGCATGGTGGTGGTGGCCCAGGGATGGGACCTATTTGTGTGAGAAAACATCTGGAACCATTCTTACCCGGACATACAATATTGAATAATAAATATTCAACACTCAATATTCAATGCTCAATATTCAATGCAGTTTCCGCTGCACCGTATGGTTCAGCATCTATTTTATTAATCAGCTATGCGTATATAAGAATGTTGGGTGCAGATGGTGTGAAGAAAGCAACCGAGTATGCAATACTGAATGCAAACTATATGAAGGCAAGACTGGAAAATGATTTTGATATTTTATATACAGGAAGTAATGGTACTTGTGCTCACGAATTTATTGTTGACCTGCGTCCATTCAAATCTTCGGTCGGCATAGAAGCAGAAGATATAGCCAAACGTTTAATAGATTATGGCTTTCATGCACCAACAATGAGTTTTCCTGTACCCGGTACAATCATGATAGAACCAACCGAGAGTGAAGACAAAGCTGAGTTAGATCGTTTTTGTGATGCCCTGCTGGCAATAAGAAAAGAAATTGCTGCAATAGAAAATGGTGAGGCTGATAAAATAAATAATGCATTGAAGCATGCGCCGCATACTCAGTCAGCAGTCTGCAGTTCGCAGTGGGAAAAACCTTACACAAGGGAACAGGCTGCATTTCCATTGGACTATGTTAAGCAAAATAAATTCTGGCCATCTGTTGCACGAGTAAATAACACACATGGTGACAGAAATCTTATCTGCACCTGTGAGCCAATTGAAAGTTACATGGAAACTACTGCCTGATTGGATCTTTGTCATCCTGAGCAAAGCAAAGGATGGAAGCCGAAGCTTAATTATAGTACTGCATGCCCCGATGAATATCGTGGTCCAAAGTAAGGGATGAAATTGGAAGCATAATTATTAATTGCTGCTTCCAATTCCCTGGATAAATGTTCCGCTTGAAGTATAAGTATTAATAGTACCTGCTTCGCCAGCTGTACCACCTAACTCTACAATCATTGTCTTGTTGTTATTTTTTAATTGAAAATTACCAGCAGAGCTACTTACGGACAGTCGCACTCGTTCATCACCATTATAATTATTAATATACAGATCACCATTTCCACTACTTGTTTGTGTAAGCTTTATGGCTGTATAGCCTTTAGAATTATATAGACCCAGAAACCCTCCCTCACTACTGTTGCATTGCATAGCAGCTCGTGTGTCCCCATTACTATTGCCTAAATAAATATTACCGCCATTTTTATCATTACATAAGGTCATCGTTCTTTTACCAGTAGGATTATAAATTCCGATATAACCGCCGCCACCTTCGTTGGAACTGCTAAAACGCATCGTCTCCTGTCCATTGCCATCTTCCAAAGCGAAATAACCTTCATTCTTTGAAGTATAAGTGATGTTAACTAATTTTTTCCCCGCAGTATTAAATGTCTTTATCATTCCTTTACCTGCATCCTGTGTAAGATGAACCAGAACATTGCCATTATCATCTACTACTTCAAATCGTTTTGCTTGTATTACTTCCGGTGCTGTATTCGTACTCCGGAAAGCCATGAATAATGTAGCAAATAATGCAATCATCAAAATAACAATGCTTTTATACCGGCGGTTGGTTGCTTCTAATTGCTGAAGACGCATTTCAATGGTATTCATATAAAAAAGTTTAGTTAGAAAAGTTAGTTAATAAAAAAAATATAAATAAAATTATTTATTCCCAAGAGTGCTTTTGTTTAATAAAATTGATTTGCACCTGGAAACCATTGATAAATTAAATAGCGGTTGAAAAATATCATGGATAAAAGAATTTTGTTGGATGTGTCTCAAAAAATAGAGCAAATAAAGAACTACACTAAATTTTATTTTAAAAGAGAAGGTGTATTTTGAAATTCAGGCTACTGAGTTCACTTTTACACTGAATCGCCATATTGAAAATAGTTTTAAGGCAGTCTCTTTTTCTTTATCTTGAACCCTGCTAAATAATTTGCAACCAAAATAAACTAACAATGAGACAAAAATCAAGATTCGCATCTTCCCTGATAGCAGCTACTACTTTTTTTATTTTCTTATTTATTGCCTGTTCTTCGCCAGAAAAAGAAGTGGCAAATGCAGACCCGGTAGAAGCTAACATAAAAATGTACACCCATGTGTGGGATGAAATCATCAACAAAGGAAAACTGGAAATGTTTAATGATTCCAATTTTACAAAAGATGTGGTAATGCATGCCAGCCCAACTGATGTAATAGGAATTGACAGTGCC
>JANPEU010000085.1:0-3318 GCA_031423175.1 Bacteroidota bacterium | reverse complement strand
CAATCCGGGTATTACCCGCAGGTGTCACTAATGTTTTCTGAACATCAAAATAATCTATACCATAATGATGGCCCAACTTTTTCCCTATCTTTCTAAATCCATTCTGCTTCCATTTTGTTGATGTATTAAATAAGGCTCCGGTTCCAATGTTTGCACCAAGGCTATGTGTAATAATCCGGACATTACTTGCTTTATCGATACCTGATAATATTTGCCGCAACCCCAAAGAAACATAAGCTGAATTTTGAAGTGCCCGGGTCCAGATATTTTCATAAATAGGGTTGCCCTGGTTAGTTGTCAATCCATCCCAGTAAACTTCAAGATAAATGAGATGCCCTTTTTCGTAACCATTATCCCTGATTGCATCCCGTACCAATTGATAATCGCCTGTTGGGTCAGTGTCATTAAACCCATGAATCATTACCACAACTGATTTGGAATCATTACTGGTTTTTTTAAAATCCAATCGCTCAATTATTTTATTTCTGATTAACTTCTGTACAGCATAAAATGAATCTTTAGCGGACGAAATTGAACTGCCTGTTAAATTATAAAAAGATGAGAGTTCTTTTAGTTTGTTGGGATTGGTTATATAAAATTCTTCGAGATTACCGTTCCTTAATTTTTCAGCAATTGTTTTTTTCCCATTTTTAACATCAAAGAAATTTTTATAAGGGATAAATTGTTTTTTATCAGGATATAAATTACCCATCTTGTCAAAATAGACTCTTACCACTTCTCCTGTATCTGAATTATGCGTTTGTTGCAATGCACCCAACCAAACCTGGCGTTGCCTGTTCATTAAACAAGAGGAAAGAAAAAGAAGGGAAAGAAAAAGGATAATATTTTTTACAAAATTCATGAACCCGTTATTTAATAATAAACAGATGGATGAAGATATTATAATTTTTGGCGTTGTTGGTATCTTTACTCCGTTGTTGATGTATTATTAATTTAATCTCTTCAAATAAAAATTTCTCACTACAACCCCGATATAGAAACTTTCCATAGTTTCGTATTGTTGGAGCTGAGGCTTAAACCATCAACAGACTGAATTTTGAACACTAACAACAGCTTAAAAAAAACAGTCACTTTGCGTGTTCCATCGGAACACTTCGTGGGTAAAGAATAAAATCCAGAATTGTACCAGCGTTCCGTAGGAACGCTTGGTGCATGTTTTCGAAATTAAGTTGCCTCCCGTAAGCTTTCGGAATTCCGATGGAACGTTAATAACATTTCCATTTCATCTTTCTACCCATGAGTTGTCCCTACGGGACAAAGCAGAGTATTCGATGATTGCCGAATAGAATTACCGAACGATGAACGGAGCGACGCAACGAAAGTTTCATAGTAGCAACTCAGCTGGCTCCCGCACCAACGCTTTTATTTTTATATAACCAGTAAAACATATAATGCTTTGAAGGCAGGCAAAAAAATTAATTCCCTTACTTTTGCGTAACAACAAAAAGACTTATGAGCATACTTGTTAATAAAAATTCTAAAATTTTAGTTCAGGGTTTTACAGGAAGCGAGGGAACTTTTCATGCCACACAGATGATTGAATACGGAACCAATGTTGTTGGAGGCGTAACGCCGGGTAAGGGTGGCAGTACCCATTTAGATAAACCGGTTTTTAATACCGTAGCTGATTGTGTAAAAAATACAGGTGCAGATGTGAGTATCATTTTTGTACCGCCGGCTTTTGCTGCCGATGCCATAATGGAAGCCGCAGATGCTGGTATTAGTTTAGTTGTTTGCATTACTGAAGGAATTCCGGTACAGGATATGGTGAAAGTGAAAAATTATTTACAGGGAAAAAGTACAAGACTTGTCGGGCCCAATTGTCCCGGTGTAATAACCGCTGATGAATGTAAAGTGGGTATCATGCCTGGTTTTGTTTTTATAAAAGGAAGAATTGGAATTGTTTCAAAAAGTGGTACGCTTACCTATGAAGCGGCGGACCAGGTTGCGAAAGCTGGTCTTGGAATTTCTACTGCAGTTGGTATTGGTGGTGACCCGATCATTGGTACAACCACAAAAGAAGCAGTTGAATTATTTATGAACGACCCCGATACAGATGCTATTGTAATGATTGGTGAAATAGGTGGTGGTATGGAAGCAGAAGCTGCCTATTGGATAAAAGCAACTGGAAATAAAAAACCGGTTGTAGGTTTTATAGCAGGGCAAACCGCACCTCCCGGCCGCCGTATGGGACATGCCGGTGCAATAGTTGGTGGTGCTGATGATACAGCTGCAGCAAAAATGAAAATAATGAGTGAATGCGGAATCCATGTTGCGGTGAGCCCGGCGGATATTGGGGCTACTATGAAAAAGGTGATGGGTTAATTACAAACTGCAGATTGCAAATTGCAGATTACAGATTTTAAGAAGAACTCTGATTGTTTTATTTTTCATTTTTATTACCAACCATTTCTTTCTCTTAAGGATGTTATATGTGCCACATGATGTTTACCATGCCATGCATACATACCTAACAAAAACCATAGCCGCATTGTTTTTTTACTCCCCGGATGATAGACCGTATGATTATTCCATTCATCATCTGTTATCTGTTTAAGCACTTCATTCCAACGAATATGCAGAGCATGTAACAATGTAAGTGAAATATTGATTGGCGTTTTATATGTATCATTTAACTCAGCCCATTTTTTTTCGTCATACGGTTTTATAGTTGGGTTTTCCTCAGTCAATCCCAATTTGAACCGACAATACGCATTCATATGACTATCTGCTACATGATGTACTAACTGCTGCACTGTCCAGCCGCCATCCCGGTAAGGAGTGAGCAACTGCGCTTCATCCAAATTCAATACGGCATTCTCCAACTGCAAAGGCAGAAATTTAATATCCGCCATCCATTCTATTTTTTGTTCGATAGAAAAAGGTTGTGGTGCATAGTTACCGATTGGATAACGTGGATCTATCGTTGTGATCGAACTCATATTCGGTTATTTAAATTTTTTAAAAATCAGTTCTCGATTACTATTACTCACGAAGCATATGTCCGGTTAAATGAATAAACACATCTTCAAGATTTGCCATCTTCATTTCTTTTGGTCTTTCAAAACCTGAATTGATCAGTTCGTCAATCATTTTATCAGGTGTATTGAGTGAAATTATTTTCCCGGCATCTATAATTGCCACCCGGTCACACAATTGTTCTGCTTCATCCATATAGTGAGTGGTGATGATGACTGTAGTTCCTTTTTCACGAATCAATTTTACTAACTCCCATAAACTTCTTCTTGCCTGGGGATCTAATCCGGTTGTTGGTTCATCTAAAAAAATAATTTTCGG